>JAUQXC010000945.1 GCA_030834825.1 Thermoflexales bacterium | reverse complement strand
AATCTTGTGCTTGAAGACCAGGACGATGAACAGCAGCAACCCCAATCCGATCAAGATCAAGGAGAGGACCAGGATGGCATCGTAGATCGCCCGGTCGACCACGTATGCAATCGTCTCCCCGCCTACGACGATGACGTTCTTCAAGCTTTGCTCGAGCGCCTGGGCGGCCCGCCGGATCTCAAAACCGGCTTTGTTGATGACATCTTTAGCGGTTTGGCCGGCCAGGGTGATATCTTCTTGGAGCGTTTGATTCACCTGGTCGATCCACCCCTGGAGTTCCAACAACTTGTTGCGAGTTGCTGCATCCAGGCTATTGATGGTCACGTTAAGATTGTCTTGATAGGTCTGGCTTAGAGTTTGGATGAGGGTGCTGATGTCGTTCATCAGCTGTTCAAGCGTCGCCCGCACTTCAGCCCCCGCAACTTGTAGTGCTTCCTGCAGCTCGCGAACCGTGTTAGCGCCCAGGCTAAGAAAGTCGCCTACCGTTTGCAACACACCCGCCACTGGCCGGGCGGCGGCTGTCGGAGCAAACACGGGGAATAGCTGGCTGGCGAGCAAGATTGTAATGAGTAACAAACGCACCACACGAGCCCGCCTGGCAGAATTAGAAACGGCAAATAAAACAAACATTCACTTTACCTCCCTTGGTAGATAGCCTCTTTGAGGTCGGCGGATCCTTCTCTCTCGTTACGGCTCCGCTCCGTCCGGCCTCTCCGGCAAGATTCAAATATACGCCTGAATGCCGAAAATCACGGTCTATTTTGAGTATAGGTCTCGTAAACTTTGCGTCTGACTTTCGTGCAGATTCGGTTAAGACGCTGCTTTGGAAAACATAGCGTGTGTGAGTGGCCAACTTGGGCGCACACCCGGAATGGCTCTCTGTGCGGTTGCATTGCGAAGCGCCTAAGTCGCCTTTACAGAATCACGGCTTGAGCTCGGAGAAGTGGGATTGGGTTTGTACTGCGCCAATAGTGCTAGAATAGGACTCGGAATTCAAGTTCTACAAGTGCACAATACTATCCATTTCAAAGGAGAGAGTTCTATGCAGCTGTTGAAAGCCGCAACACGTTTGAAGCGCCAGCTATTTGCCGTGATGATCCTGCTGTTAGTGCTGGCTCTGGCCACGAGCATGACTGCCTCGGTAGCCGCACAACAAGGCGCTGTGGATGATATCTGGCGCGAAATATCAGAAAGGGCCTTTACGGTTCGCGGGGAGCGCTGGATTATTCCTGCGCAATACCGTACGATTGGCTTGAACCAGCCAGCCCTGCGCCGCTTGTTGGCGTCAGCACCTCTGGAGGCGAATGTTGCTGCGCAAGATTCAACCACGATTATTGCGTTGCCGCTGCCTGACGGCAGCTATGGCCGGTTCAGTTTTGTTGAATCGCCCATCATGGAATCAGAACTGGCGGCGAAGTTCCCGGAAATCAAGACTTATGCTGGGCAGGGTCTGGATGATAAGACGGCGACCGCCCGCTTTGATTGGACGCCGGCCGGCTTTCACGCGCTGATCCTCTCCGCTGACAGTACGGTCTTTATTGATCCGTATAGCCGCAACGACATGACGCATTACATCAGTTACTACACCCAGGACTATCAGCCTGTGCTGCCCAAGGCGTTCGCTGAAATCTTGCCTGAAACTCCTGAAGATTTGGCAATGGCGCGCGAGATTGAGCGGCTGCGGGCGCAGCATCCTGACACACCGGTTGGATCTCAATTGCGGACTTATCGGCTGGCACTGGCTGCCACCGGCGAATATACTCAGTTTCATGGTGGGACTGTCGTGGCCGGTCTGGCTGCGATTGTCACGTCTGTCAATCGGGTGGATGGCGTCTATGAGCGTGAAGTGGCCGTGCGGATGGTGTTGGTGGCCAATAACAACTTGTTGGTCTATACCAATGCGGCGACTGATCCTTATACCAACAGTAACGGCAGCACGATGTTGGGTCAGAATCAAACCAACGTCGATGCCGTGATCGGTGACGCCAATTACGATGTCGGCCACGTCTTCAGCACGGGCGGCGGTGGAGTAGCGTACCTGGGAGTACCGTGCCGCTCCAGTTGGAAAGCACGCGGGGTTACTGGCTCGCCCAGTCCGGTGGGCGATCCTTATGATATCGACTATGTGGCGCATGAGATGGGGCATCAATTCGGCGCGAATCACACCTTCAACGGTAATGTTGGTTCCTGCAGCGGCGGCAATCGTAATGCCTCGACGGCCTACGAGCCGGGGAGCGCCTCAACCATCATGGGTTATGCCGGCATTTGTGGCGCTCAAGACTTGCAGCCGCACAGCGATGATTATTTTCATACCATCAGCTTTGATGAGATGGTGACCTACACCAACTTTGGCTCTGGCAACAACTGCCCGGTGGTTACCGCAACCGGCAACTCGGCGCCCGTGCCCGATGCCGGACCGGGCGGCTATACCATTCCGGCGCAGACGCCGTTTACGTTGACCGGCTCGGCGACTGATCCTGATGGCGATCCCCTGACCTACAATTGGGAGGAATTCGATCTGGGCACGGCGGGCGCGCCGAACAATCCCACCAATCCGCCGTTCTTCCGCTCTTTCAACTCCACTACGGGTCCGGCGCGCACGTTTCCTAAATGGACCGATATCCTCAACAACACCACGACGATCGGTGAAATTCTTCCGAATGTGACGCGCGCCCTGACCTTCCGCTTGACTGTGCGCGACAATCGCAGTGGCGGCGGTGGAGTCGATCGAACCTCAGCGACCATCAATGTCACCACGGCGGCCGGTCCTTTCCAGGTCACCGCGCCTAATACCGCGCTCACCTGGGCGATCGGATCAACGCAGAACGTGACGTGGAATGTGGCCAACACCAACCTGGCCCCCGTGAATTGTTCCACCGTCAACGTTCTCCTCTCGACCGATGGAGGATTCAACTACCCCATCACGCTGGCGAGTGGTGTCGCCAACAACGGCACAGCAGCCATCACTGTTCCCAACAATCCGACGACCCAGGCGCGGGTGCAGGTGGCGTGCGCGAGCAACATCTTCTTTGATGTCTCCAATGCGAACTTTGTGATTCAGCTGATACCCCTAGCCGATCTTTCGTTGAGCAAGCGTGTAACGCCGACGACTGTGGCGAACGGCGATCTGGTGACATACACTTTGACGATCACCAACACTGGACCGGACGCGGCGGCCAATGTCGTGCTGAGCGATGTGCTGCCGTTGAGCCATACCTTCCGGTCGTTGAGCGCCCAGCCCGGCTGGACGTGCACCACGCCGGTCGTTGGTTCTGCCGGACTGGTCAGGTGTACTCAGCCGTCGCTGGCAGTCGGCAACGCTGCCTTTACACTCGTGGCGCAGATCACTGGCGTTCACGCCGTCTCCAATACGATCATCACGAATCAGATCACCGCGACAGCGAGCACGCTTGATCCAACGTTGCCTAACAGCGCCTCGGCCAGCGTCACAGTCAGTGGCCTTCCGCAGGCCGATCTGACATTGAGCAAGAGTGTGACGCCGACGACTGTGGCGAACGGCGATCTGGTGACATACACTTTGACGATCACCAACACTGGACCGGACGCGGCGGTCAATGTCGTGCTGAGCGATGTGCTGCCGTTGAGCCATACCTTCCGGTCGTTGAGCGTCCAGCCCGGCTGGACGTGTACCACGCCGGTCGTTGGTTCTGCCGGACTGGTCAGGTGTACTCAGCCGTCGCTGGCAGTCGGCAACGCTGCCTTTACACTCGTGGCGCAGATCACCGGCGTTCACGCCATCTCCAATACGATCATCGCGAATCAGATCACCGCGACAGCAACCACGCTCGATCCAACGCTGCCTAACAGCGCCTCGGCCAGCGTCACAGTCAGTGGCCTTCCGCTGTACCGGGTTTATCTGCCTGTCGTGAGACGCGACTTCTAATCACATGGTAATGAAGAAAGGCCGGGCAATTTTGCTCGGCCTTTCTTCCGGCACGCGCCCACTGGCCGCGGTGCGAAACGGCGGAGCGTGGGAATATCTCTTACTGGATGCGCGGCCATGTCCGACACTCCCGCGGGAGCGTCGGTGGCCCGCTGGGCGTAGGCTCCGTCCGCCAGATCGTCGACGCGGATCCCACTACGCTTCGCTGCGGGGACTCCGTGGCAACGTGACCTTGGCGAAGTCCTACGAACCCTACGGCAGTGTGTTGACGAGCACCGGCACGGCCAGTTCGATCTTCGCGTATGCGGGCGAGCAGATCGATACTTACATTAAGTTGCTTTTCCTGCGCGCGAGGTATTACAGCCCCGAAACAGCGAGGTTCTTGTTCAAAGATGTGTGGCAGGGAGATTATACCAGACCGCAATCACTGAACGCATGGATGTACGTGGAAGGCGATCCGATCAATCATACTGATCCAACTGGGCAATGGTGGTGTCGTCCTTCACCGTACACGCCGAGCTGTGAAAATTGGATAGTATCGGCGTTGTCAAGACTGGAATCCG
>JAUQXC010000944.1 GCA_030834825.1 Thermoflexales bacterium | reverse complement strand
CGTCCTGCAACTGATCGCGAAACCCAAACGCGCCCGATGATTGGTAAAAAGCCGATCGTGCCCACACCCGGCACGCCAATGTCTGGTAGAGCAGCCAGCGATTGAGTAACAGGTTCATCGCCGGATCAGGGGTGTGCACCTGAACCGTCTCCAGCAATTTATCCCAACAGTCATTCACCTGATTCCAGGCCGCCGCAATTTGTTCGACCTGTTGATAGCGATCGATAAGTTGCAAGGCGTCAGCTCGATTCGCGCCCTCGCCGATCAAGAAAAAAACTTCTCGCGCTTCGCCCGGTTGCAGATCGATGTGCAGTTGCAAGGCGGCACACGGATCGAGCCCCGGCTCGATGACGCTGGCCAGGCCAATCCGATCGAGCGCAGCGGGCCGTTGAAGATTTCCTTTACGCCCCAGAAACTCGGTGCGATCCGCCGTCAAGCCATGCAGCGGCTGGCTGGCCGCGACGAACGCGACGCACTCGCCAAACTCGGCGTTGTAGGCATTGCGCGCCAGTAGCGCTTGACGCTCACTGTCATATTCGGAGACCACATATTGCTGCGCGCTGTCGCGCGTCACACCCAGCACCCATTCCGCGTAAAACGTCGCGGTAATGCGGCGCGGGGATGTCCACTTGTTTTCCAAACGCAGTTGCATCACTTTGACGGGCGCGTCTGAAGTCGCAAAGAGCCGCAAGCGCTGAGCCAGTCCGTGACTGTGGTGCTCGAAGATTGAATAGCCGGCGCCATGTCGAATCAAATAGGGTGCTGCCGCATGACACGGCAGCGGAGTAGGCGACCACACCTCAGCTGTTTCTTCGTCGCGCAAATAAAGCGCTTCGCCCGGCGGATCGGCGACCGGATCGTTCGACCAGGGCGTGAGCCGGTTCTCACTGCTGTTGCCAAACCAGGTATAGCCCGCGCCGATTTCAGACACCGTGAAACCAAAATCAGGATTGGCAATCACATTGATCCATGGCGCGGGCGTCCAACGATCGGGCTCAAGGTAAATCACGTACTCACGTCCGTCCGCGCTAAACCCGCCCAGTCCGTTGTGGAAGACCAGATCGCGTGGACGAACAATCGGCATGGTGGCTTCCGGCGCTGAAGTGCCCGGCATGGCAATAAAGGCCGGCAGCGGCGTCACAGATCGATATAGCGCCTGCAACTGTTGCGCGAGTGAACCCTGCGCCCCGTCGAGCACGACGCGCGCGGCTGTTTCCAACAACACCCGATCGGCTTCACTCAGCTGATCGGCATACAACGTAAAAATGCCACCGCGCCGGTTAAACCAGGCCTCGCTGCTTTGCAGCACAAGGACGCGCTGGAGTTGACCGCGTAATTCTTGCCCGTACGTCGTGCCCTGCTGATTGAGAATGACGAGATCAATCTGGATGCCGCGCTTGCGCCAGTAGGTGTGCGCCTGGAGCACCTGCTGCACCAGCGTCAGGTCTTCCGTGGTGTTCATCCGCACCAGCAGGATGGGATAATCGCCGGAGATACTGAAACGCCACAGGCTCGCTTGTCCCTTACGATTTGCGACGAGCGTTGCGGCGTTCGCACGCAAGGCGGCCCGCGGATAAATCAGCGCCGACAAGATCTGTTCGAACTGTTCCAGATCACTGACCGTCAGATCGAGGTGAGTCAGTTCCAATTCGGCGCGTACCCGCGCTTGTTCAAAGGCCCGATCGATGATCTGTGCATCTCGATAGCGCAAGGTTAGCGTCAAGGCGTTGTCGCGTGATCGCGCCGCCAACGTGATGAAGCTCACCTGCGCCGAGGCGTGCGGTTGCAGGTCGCTCGTCTGGCCGAGCGCCATGATCGGATCGAGCGTTGCGCCGGTCGTTCCAGATAGAACGCCTTTCGCGCTCAGCGCCGCCGGTGCGCGCAGCGATTGGCCGCGTCCCAGGAAGCGCGCTCGATCGGTTTCATGCGCGCCGGTGATCGGATGTCCCGGCGAGACCGTCGCTGTATGCGCCAGACAGATCAGTTCTTCACTCGCCGAACGAGGCCGCCGCTGAAAGAGCAGCGCATTCGTGTCGGGCACATATTCGCTTTCGATGAACAGCTTGTTAAAGGCAGGATGGCGCGCATCGGCGGCTTGCGGCGCGAGGATGATTTCGCCGTAGCTCGTTAACGCGAT
>JAUQXC010000943.1 GCA_030834825.1 Thermoflexales bacterium | reverse complement strand
GACGGCGATGAAGGCGCCCGCCAGGATGCCCAGCACGAACATGTTGATGATGTTCAGTTTGGATTTGGCGACGCCGATGTTTTCAGCCTTGGCCGCCATCGCGGGCGGTAACAGGGCGTCGAGAGAAATATCGGGGGTGCTCATGGTTTTCTCCTTAAAAGTGGTTGGGGCAAATTCACAAGAGTTTAGTGGATCAACCAACGTGCAGTCAGTGCTGGTGTTCGTGCTATTTTGAGCGCACCTCCTCGATCCGTGCAGATCTCAAACGTTCACTGGATGTTCCAGTCGCCGAGTTGCAACTGCGCGTAGACGGTTTCAACTGCTTGCCGGACAGGCGCCGACATGGGGTAGGCAAACGCTACCACGTCGGGTTGAATGCCGATGAAGTGCACGCGCGGTACAAACTCTTTGAGCGCTTCAATCAAGAACGATAAGGGCAGGTCGTGTGTCGTGAAGATGAATTGATCAGCAATGACGTCTTCCGACAAGGGACAAACTTCGCCGGGCGTCAGTCCCATGTCGGCTGCATCCACAATGACCACTTGGGCAGGCTGCAATTCGCGGATGTAATGTAAATGATTCTCTGGAGCTGATCCGCCGTTGAGTACTTCCCACTCGGGTAAAGGCTTTTGATGCAGGAGCTTGGCCAATAACGGGCCGGCCCCGTCATCCCCCATCGCTTCATTACCGACGGTCAGAATCAGCCCCTTTAACACTTAATGTACCCTCACCATCAGATACATCACCGGTTCTTCATGGATGTTGTGCAGGAGTTGGAGCAGCGTCTGAGTCCATAGCTGTTGCTGCGGCTGCATGGTCGTCAGGCCGCTCTGAAGCGCACTCGCCACTGAGTGAACATGATCTTTGTTGATCTCGATCTCGCCCCATTTTAGCACGCCTTCCAGCTTGCGCCGGCCATCGCCCGCCGGGAGCTGCGCGATCCAAGCGGTGTACTCGTCGGACGCCATGCCCAACGCGCTTGAGAAACAGTCCAGGACCCCGACGTGATGACCGATCGCCAGCGAATAATAGATCAGGTTCCTGGACTCGGCGGGCGCGTCCCGGCTATCGACGAATTTGTGACTCAGCCGGTAGAAGACAACTCGTTGCGGCATTCAGCTCTTACTCCCATCCAAATAGATCCGATGCAGGTTGGCATAGATCTCGGCCAGGCGCGGATCGTCTGCCTGGTTGAGGAGCTCGCCAATCTTTTCATCGATGTGTTGGGCGTCACCGTTCGCCAGGTAACCCAGGTATTGATCGGCGATTTTCCGGCCCTGCCAATACCCGGCCATCCGGCGCGCTTCGCGCTCAAGCGCCACGCGCAGGTCAAGCGGCACGGTCGGAAAACGGAGAGGCACCTGCTCTTGTTCTTGCTCCACGTAGTGCTCGGCGCTCACCTTTTGCTTAAGTAGCCCCAAGGCTATAGCAAATCCATAAATTGTGGCCGGTGGTGTCGGCGGGCAGCCGGGGATGTACAGGTCTACCGGCAGCACGCTATCGGCGCCGCCCCAGACACAGTATAGGTCGTGGAAGATACCGCCGCTGCAGCCGCAGGCTCCGTAGGCTACAACGATCTTCGGATCAGGCGCCGCGTTATAAGCGCGCAGCGCCGGCGGGCGCATGGCCCGCGTCATTGCACCGGTGTAGACCAGGACATCCGCGTGCCGGGGCGAGCCGACCACCTTGATGCCGAATCTTTCCGCATCGAAGATGGGCGTGATGGACGCAAAGATCTCGATCTCGCAGCCGTTGCAGCCGCCGCAGTCTACCCGGTAGACATAGACGGAGCGCCGGATGTCTTTGAGCAGCGCCAGCTTGAGTTTGAGCTGCGCTTCCTGTTCGCTCACATGCATGGGGGCAGTAATGGTCGTCATCGCTTGACCTCCACGGGGTTGCCCACGCCCACACGCTTGATGCTTTCCACATTGCACTTGCGCTTGCATTCAGGGCACACTTCCAACAAGGATCGGCGTTGGGCAACTTCAGGGCCGGGCAGGCCCGCCTGCTCCAATAAAGCCAGCACATAGGTCAGCTCTTTGCCTGGCGCAAAGTAGCGGTTGCACACGCGGCATTCCAGCAGCTTGAAATCGGCCCGGACCACGAGGTCATTTTTATTGAACGCCGCCAATTCGAAGTCGGGCGAAAGCGTGATGGCGCCTGTGGGGCAGACTTCTTCACAGCGTCCGCAGAAAATACAGCGCCCGTAGAACAGCGACCAGGTCCGCACCCCGTGTTCCGTATCGGTATCCATCGCCAGCGCATTGGGCGGGCAGACCGTTGTACAGGCCGCACAGGCCAGACACAGTTCCGGGTTATAGACTGGCTTGCCCCGAAAGCCAGGCGCCAGGTCCAAAGATTCAAGCGGATATTTGGTGGTGGCTTCACCCACCTTGATGACTTCTTTGAGTAGATTCAACATACGCTTTGCTCTCCGTAAATGCGACCGCCAAACGCGGCCCCATCAGCTGGCTTATTTCAGCGTCGTCACTTGAGCGGCGAATGCTTGCGCTCGCGACAGTAGCGCTCCAGTTCCTTGTAGGCCACCACTTGCGCTTTCTTCTTGCGGATGTCGATGATCGTCACCCGCTCGGTGCACGAGTAGCAGGGGTCGATGCTGGCCACGATCAACGGCGCGTTGGAAATCAAATTGCCGCGCAGCATGTAGCGGACCCCCGGCCAGTTATTGAATGAAGATGCGCGGGGACGCCAACGAAAGACTTTTTGATTGTCGCCCGTCATCGTAAAGTGAATATCTTCGCCACGCGGCGCTTCGACATATCCCAGCGCGAACTGGTGCGGTTTGTAGTCGAAGCCCTCGATCATGATCGGGCCGTCGGGCATGTTATCCAGGCAGCGCTCCACGATGGCGGCCGACTCGTACCATTCTTCTGCCCGAATGAGCGTGCGCGAGAGAACGTCGTTGCCAGTCTTGGAGATCACCGACCAGGGCACCAAGCCATACGCGCAGTACGCGTGATCCGCTCGGGTATCGCGCGTGAACCCGGAGCCACGCACGGTCGGCCCGACCGGACTAAAATCGCGTGCCACCGTCGGCTCCAGCGCTCCCACGTTGGCCGTGCGCTCGACGAGGTTGGGCGTGTGGACCAGAATATCGAGCAGAGTATTCACTTCCACGCGCAGCTCGGCGATAAACTTGAGGCACTGCTGTCGTTCCTCTTTGAGAATGTCGCGGCGGATGCCGCCCACCAGGTTCATGCCATAGGTCTTGCGCGCGCCCGTCAAGATTTCGGCCATCTTCATGGTCTTTTCGCGGACGCGGAAGAATTGCATGAAGCCGGTGTCGAAACCCACGAAGTGGCAGGCCAGTCCCAGGTTCAACAGATGGCTGTGCAGGCGCTCGGTTTCCAACAGGATGGTGCGAATGTACTTGGCCCGCTCCGGCACTTCCAGCCCTAAGGCCGCTTCGACGGAAGTTGAGTAGGCCACGCTGTGTGCATAGCCGCAGATGCCGCAGATGCGATCAGCCAGGAACGGGATCTGGTTATAGTCCATGCGATTCTCGGCCAGCTTTTCCATGCCGCGATGGACAAAGAAGAGCCGGTAATCGGCATCCATGATCGTCTCGCCGTCCACGTACAGCCGAAAGTGGCCGGGCTCGTCCGAAGTCACGTGCAGCGGTCCCAGGGGGACTTCGACGATGCCCTCGCCTTCGACGTTGATGAACTCGAAGGTTTCTTCATCCGTCGTCGGCTCGGGGCGATAGCGATAGTCCATCGCGTCCTTGCGCAGCGGGTGCACATCAGCGGGCCAGTCGTCCGGCAGCGTCAAGCGGCGATTATCAGGGATGCCGATCGGGTTCAGGCCAAACAGATCGCGCACGTCTCGCTCATACCAGACCGCGGCCGGAATTTTGGCCGTGACCGAAGGGAACTCGGGTTGATGCGGCGGGACCAACGCCTTGACCATGACCCAACTCTTGACGGTATCTTCCATGGACAGGATGTAGTACAGTGCGAAGTTGCCGTTGAGGCTGCGCTCATCGTTGCCGATGACGCTCGATAACCAACCGCCTTGTTGGTAGTACAGGTTCTCGACGACATCCGGCAGACTATTGAGTTCGACCGTGACCGCAACTTGATCAGAAGTCCGCCAGTCTTCATTCAGGATGGCCGACCCAAACCTGGCCCGCAGCGCGTCAACGTAGTGTTGCCCGATCTTGGGCGAAATCTCATGTGGAACCATATCGTGATAACTCCTTTAAGGCTTGAGCGAGAACTCACGTCCTAATTTCCCAGTGAGACGATCTGGGTCGCACCTTTCAACAGCTCGTACAATGGGGCCGGCATATAGACGCCCAACAGGATCATCAGAACCAGCAGCAACCCGATCGGCAGCAGCGTGAACCAATGGACATCCCCTTTCACTGCACCAGCAGGGGCCGGCCCAAAAACCGAGCCGCTGATGAGACGCAGGAAAGCGGCAAACACGATGACGAGGAACAGCAACACGGCCGCCATCAGCCAGACACTGCCCCGTTCGACGCCGGCCGCCATCGTCCACAGCTCGCTGACAAAGATGTTGAAAGGCGGCACACCGCCCAGTGCCAAAGCCCCGCCCATCAGTAGGAAAGTGGAAACCGGTGCGACCTTCAGCAGGCCTTTAATCGCTCCCAGGTCGCGCGTTTTATATTTGATCAAGACGTTCCCGGAGGTACAGAACATGAGTGACTTGACGATGCTGTGATTGATCGTGTGCAGCAACGCCGCAAAAATGCCGACGCCGCCCAGCCCCAAGCCGACGACGATCAAGCCGATGTTCTCCACGCTGCTGTACGCCAGCAAACGCTTGATATCGCGCTGCGCGAAGATGAACAGCGCCGCCACCGCAATCGACAGCACGCCAAAGACCAGGAACAACAACTGGGGCAGCGCCGTGCCTGTCGATTGGGCCGTGATCAGATAGTAGCGGATGATGACGAACAACGCACACTTGAGCAGCACGCCGGAGAGTAGCGCGCTGATCGGGCTGGGGGCCTCGCTGTGTGCATCGGGCAGCCAGGCGTGCATCGGGAAAAGGCCGGCCTTGGTGCCAAACCCGATCAAGACGAACACAAAGGCCAGATTCATGATCATCGGGTCCAAGAGACTGCCGCTCTTGATGACTTCAGTCCACAGCATGGCGCTCTCAGCACTGTGCAAGACGTTGAACGCATTGGAGTACACCAGGATCGTTCCGTACAGCGCGAAGGCCACGCCGACGGTGCAGATCAAGACATATTTCCAGACGGCTTCCAGCGATGACTTGTGTCCATACAGGCCCACCAGGAAGGCCGATCCCAGCGTGGTCGCTTCGACCGCCACCCACATCAAGATCAGGTTGTTGGATGTCACCGCCATGAGCATGGTAAAGAGGAACAGGTGATAGAAGCCGTAGTAGGTACTGAGTTTGTTGAGGTCCACTTCACCCGTGCGCAGATCGTGCCGCATGTATCCGATTGAGTACAGGCCGTTGAGAAACCCCAGGATGCCGATGATCAGCACGAAGATGGCTCCCAGGTGGTCGGCGTAGAGCCACTGGTTGAGGGCCTGGACATTCTGGTGGACCAGCACCGCTTGAACCACGCCCAGCGCGAACACCAAGACCAGGGTGATGCCAATCACGTGCAGACCTTCCAGGACCAGGTGGGCGCGGCGGCCCAGCAGCCTGGCTGCAAAAGCCAGCAGCGAGATGACGAGCGGAGTGATCAATAACCACAGTAGAAGATTTTCGCTCATGCTATTCCCTAGCCTTTCAGCAGAGTGAGCTTGTCAGTATCGAGGGTGTTGGCCGTCTTGAAGATGCGGATGCCAATCACGGCCATGATGATCACCGCAAAGATCGCGTCCGTCAGAATGCCGATCTCTACCGTCTCTGGGGCGTTGTAGGCCATCATCGCCAGCGTCAAGTGCGAGCCGTTTTCCATCAGGCAGTAGCCCAACATTTGCTTGAAGATATTGCGCTGGGATAAGATGCACAACAGGCCCAGGAAGAAGTGGGCGATCGAGACGGCCAGCGCCGGCTTCAACTTGATGATGGCCTGCAGGTGGAAGGGCGTCACCACAGCAAAGGCCACGCCGATGATGATGGCCGCGATCAACAGCGACATGCTGGGACTGAGAACGGCCTGGGGCTGATCGGGATTGCCGACCTTGGCCAGCGACTTGTAGAGAATCAACGGCACCAGGATCACTTTGGTGATCAAGGCCGTGAACGCCCAGATATACAAGGGCGTGGCTTGCATCGATATGGCCAGTGTCAGAAAGATGCCCACCAACACCAGCGATTGAACGCTGTACAGGATGGCCGACAGGCTCGGCTTTTTCGTCTCGATGACGAGCAGTGAGGTGACGATCAGTAATCCCGCTAAAGCATTGACAATATTTTCACCCGACATAGGACACCTTCCTCACGCCTGCACCACGTAGAAAATCAACGATAGCAGCGCGATACCCAGAGACGCCCACGTGATGCGCGGCACACTAAAGAGCGTCGCCCGCGCCATGGAGTTCTCGATGATGCCGATCACCAGGTAGCACAGCCCCATTTTGACGCCGAAGAGTACCAGGCCAATCAGAAGCGGCACGAGTTCCAGCGAGGCCGCGTTGCCGAAGGGGAAGAAGACACTCAAGAACAATCCCACGACGGCCATTTGCTTGATGGCTTGGCCCCACTTCATCAGCGCCAGTCCACGTCCCGAGTATTCCGTCAGTGCGCCTTCCTGAACTTCCTGCTCTGCTTCGGCCATGTCGTATGGCAGTTTGCCCAATTCGATGTAAGACACCAGCGCAAACGCGGCCAGGCCCAGCCAGATGGCGGGCGTGATGAACGGCACCCGGCCTGAGCCGATCGCGGTGCTGATGGCCCCCAGGTTGGTGGAGCCGGCATGTAAGGCGACGACGAACAACACCAGGATGATGGTGGGTTCGACCAGCATGCCCAGCGCCATCTCGCGTGATACGCCGATCCCGGCAAAGCCGCTGCCCGAATCCAGCCCGGCCATGGCCACAAAGAATCGAATTGTGCCGAACAGATAGACAACCAGGATCACATCGCCCACAATGCCCAGCGGCGATTGCCAGGTCCACAGTGGCAGGAGCATGACGATGAGCAAGGCCGTGGCCATGACGATGTAAGGTGTGACCCGGAATATCCAGGTAGCGGGAGCCGGGATCACCTCCTGGCGTTTCATCAACTTCAGAATGTCCAGGTAATTCTGCGTCAACGGCGGACCCTTGCGTGAATGCATCTTGGCCCGGATGACGCGTGAGAAACCGGAATACAGCGGCGCAGTTAACAGCACAAACAGCGCCTGGATCAAACCAATTAGGAGAAGGTTCGGTTCCATGCTCATGCTCTCCTAGAGATTCAAAATGTCGATGGCAATCAACAGGACCACCAGCGTAATGATGATGTACAGACAATACACGCGTAGATTTCCGCCCTGCAGCACTTGAACTTTCTGGCTGAGCCAGGTCACGGCTTTGGCCACTGGCGTCATCAAGTAGCGCTCCCACACATCTTCGATCTGGTTGTTATATTCCATGCGCTTAAAGTACTTGCCCGGGGTGGGACCATATTGGTGGCCGTGCTCGCGGGACGTGATCTTGCCCGGCAGCAGCCGCTGGAAGAGGGTCTGCACCGGCTGGCCAAACGAGCGTGGCGCGATAAAGGTCTGCGGTGTGTACTTGTAGCCCGCAGCCCAGGGTGTGGCATCCACGCGGACACCCGCTTTCGCGCCACCTGTGATCACGACAATCGCAATCGGCACGAGCAGTAAGAGCACAAATAGCACGGCGATAATGGGCGTCGCTAAAGTCGCTTGAGCCGGGATTCCAGGGAACACTTGCAGCGCGCCATCGGTGACAGACATCGGAGCCAATCGGAGTGCACTGGAAACGGCGGTGGCAATGCGGGGCGCAATCAGCGGCGCACCCAGACCAAACAAAACCGTACCCACTGCCAGGATGCCCTTTCCAATGAGCATGAGGGTGGGCACTTCCTTCGCCTCACGGGCGTGTTGTCCACGAGCCAGGCCACTGAATGTCGAGCCGTAAGCTTTGACCATGCACATCGCCGTCCCGGCGCCGGCCAGCGCCAACAGCATGGCAAACAAAGGCACAAAGACCTTATCCATAAAGTCGCCGTTCACGCCCAGCCCAAAGAGCGACTGGTAAATGAACCACTTGCTGACGAACCCGTTGAGCGGTGGAATCGCCGAGATGGCGACCGCCCCGATGAAGAAGACCAGCGCCGTCCAGGGCATGAGCTTGGCCAGGCCGCCCAGGTGGTTCATATCGCGGGTGTGCGTGCGATAGATGGCCGAGCCGGCTCCCAAAAATAGTAAGCCCTTGAAGACGGCATGATTGAGCAGGTGATACAGCGCAGCCATCAACCCGATCACACCGATGACGGGGTTGTTCAGAGCCAGGCCCAGCATGCCAGCCCCCACACCCATCAAGATGATGCCCACATACTCCACGCTGTGGAACGCCAACAAGCGCTTGATGTCGTGTTGCGTCAGTGCATAGATCGGACCCAGTACAGTTGAGATTACGCCGATGAGGAGCACGACGAAGCCCCACCACCATGGCCCGGCTCCCAGGAATTCGACACACACCCGGATAATCATGTAGATGGCTGTCTTGATCATCACGCCGGACAACAGGGACGAGACGTTGGACGGCGCGGCCGAGTGAGCTTCGGGCAGCCAGAAGTGTAGTGGTACCGCACCGGCCTTGGCCGAGAATCCCACGAAGGCCAGTACAAAGACGAGCGAGGCCGCCGCCGGAGCCAGCTTGATAACCCGGAAAGCATCGAAATCAAAACTGCCCGCCGCTTGATACAGCAGCAGAAAGGCCAGCATGATCAGCGCCGTGCCGGCATGCGCCACCAGGAAGTAAAGGAAGCCCGCCCGCAACGATTGCTTGTCCTGTTCGTAGATGACGAGGAAGTACGACGCCAGCGTCATCACTTCCCAGAAGATCAGGAAGTAGAAGGCGTTACCCACCGTCACGACCAGCAGCATCGAAGCGATGAAGAGATTGATCAGGCAACCCAAGACGCCGGGATTCTTGGTCAAGTATTCGTCAAGATACTTGATCGAGTACAGGGAAACGGCCAGCGTCAGAAAACAAATTACGACGACCATAAATGCCGAAAGCTGATCGACATTGAACACCAGTCGCGCAAAGGGCAACCCGGCATCAAGCATGAGCTTGAACCCCTGTCCCGTGATCAATACGCTCATCCCGGCCACCAGGCCCAGCAACGCTGCCACAAAACCACTCACGCCCGTGACGATGTTCGCCACGCGGCCATACCGGTTGAGCAGCAACGCGGCGACGGCGCCGGCTACTGCCAGGAGCACGGAGAGCAGAAAGAAATCTTGAGCACTCATCACTTCTCCTTGCTACTCGACATTGGATGCGGTTTCGATCGCGGCACCGCTCCGCTTGAGTTTGCTCAGCCGCTCAATGTCTTCACCCTCCACCAGGCGCAGCGCCTTGGTGGGACACGAACGGACACACGCGGGACCTGCTTCGTCGAACTGGCACAGGTCACATTTGACGGCGACCGCCTTTTGTCCAATCCGCCAGGCCAGCAGCGGATGCAGTTCGGTGGTCTGTCCGCTCTGACCATACAACGGAGCCGGCCAGCGCGGCTCAGGCACGTACGCATATTGCTCAAACGTACCGACCTCGCGCAACGATGGTGGCAGAGTGCCGTAGGGTGTGATCGCGCCGAACGGGCAGGCCAGAGCGCACATCTTGCAACCGATGCAGACGGTCTCGTTAACTTGCACCGACTGGTTCTTGACCGTTATCGCCTTGACGGGGCAGACCGCAACACACGACGCATCTTCACAATGGCGGCACTGAATGGGCATCGTGCCCGCGAGCGTGTGCGTCACCTGGAGCCGAGGGTAAGCCTGCAAGCCCACTTGCTGATGCTGCATCACGCAAGTCGCCATGCAGGTATAGCAGCCAATGCACTTGTTCGGATCGGCAATGACAAATCGGTTCGCCATGATTACACCCTCCAACCCTTCTGCATCTCGGCGACGACTTCTTGCTCCAGCTCGACTCGATACTTCTGCGCCTTTTCAAGATACAGAGCCTTGGCCTCAGCCAACGAAATCTTTTCAATCTTGACCGCCGCCACTTTGTATTCAGGGATCACGGACAGCGGATCAGTATCCTTGACCGTTAACTCGTTGACATTCGCTTCCCAGAAGTGGAAGGTCGTAAAGACGGTTTTCTCGGGAACTCGATCGGTTACCCAGACTTTGACGGCGATGTTGCCCCGGCGCGTCGTCAGTTTCACATAGTCGCCGTCTTCGATCTCCAGCACGGCCGCATCCTGCGGATTCACTTCCACCATTTGCTCCGGCCCTACCTGATTGAGTGGCAGCGACTTGCGCGTCATGGTGCCGGTGTGATAGTGATAGCCGCGCCGGCCGGTGGTCAGCGTGAAGGCGTACTCCCGATCGGGCAGCTCGGCAATCTTGCCTACAATGGGATTTTTGAATTCCTTGATCTTGTCTTCAGCCACACCAGTGGGATGGAACAACACCGCCTTCAGATTGGCCTTGCCGGTTGGCGTGGTGAATTTGCCACCTACATAGAGAATGGGTGTCCCGGCATGTTCTTCATTGGGGCACGGCCAGTTGAGGCCGCGCACCTGATCGAGGCGGGCATAGGTCATGCCTCCCCATTTCTCGGGGACCACCTGCCGCAGCTCGTCCCAGATTTCCTGGGTGTTCTGATACTCGAATCCTTTAGCCCCCATCTTTTGCGCAAGCGCGCAGAAAATCCACCAGTCCGTCTTGGCATTGCCGGGCGGCTCGATCGCTTTGCGCACGCGCTGCACGCGCCGCTCGGTATTACTGAAAGACCCTTCCTTCTCGGCCCAGCCGGCGGCAGGCAGCACGACGTGTGCCAGGCGCGCGGTCTCGGTCAGGAAGATGTCCTGGACGACCAGCAGCTCCAGCTCTTGGAGCGCATGGATAAAGTGGTTATTATCGGGGTCGCTCATCACCGGATTCTCGCCAAAGACATATAAAGCTTTGACCTTGCCCTGATGAACAGCATCCGCCACTTCAGGAATTCGCAACCCGGGCTTGGGCGGCAACTGCGTGTTCCAGGCCTTTTCAAAACGAGCGCGATGTTTCTCATCGGTGACGGATAGATAGCCGGGGAATACGTTGGGCAAACCGCCCATATCGCACGCACCCTGCACGTTGTTCTGGCCGCGCAGCGGGCATACTCCAGTGCCGGGTCGTCCCAGGTTCCCGGTGATCACGGCCAGGTTCGAGACGCTCGCCACCGTGCCGGTACCATACGTGAATTGCGTAACGCCCATGCAATAGAGGATGACAGCCGCACCTGCGCCAGCGTACAGGCGGGCGGCGGCGATCAGATCCTGCTGCGAAATTCCCGTGAGGTCTTCCACGTAAGCGGGCGTGTAGTCTTCCACAGCCCTGGTCAAATCGTCAAAGCCATCCGCGTGTTCC
Organism: Thermoflexales bacterium; assembly: GCA_030834825.1. Lineage (GTDB taxonomy): Bacteria > Chloroflexota > Anaerolineae > Fen-1058 > Fen-1058 > Fen-1058. The sequence continues at coordinate 1,850 of JAUQXC010000943.1, read as the reverse complement.
TGGATGAACTCAGCCTTGTAGAGTTTCTCTTTGATGATGACGTGCATCAACCCATTGAGGAGGGTGATGTTGTGTCCGACCGGCAGCCGCAACCAGATGTCGGCTTTGTTAGCCATGTCCGTCATACGCGGATCAGCCACGATGAGTTTGGCGCCACGACTTTGAGCCTGGATCACATGCTTGGCAATCAACGGATGGCACTCGCCTGTGTTGGAACCAATGATGAAGACAACGTCGGAGTATTGACTAATTTCGGGGATGGTGTTCGTCATCGCCCCGCCGCCCAGTGTCATCGCCAGACCGGCGACTGTGGGGGCGTGTCAAAGGCGGGCGCAATGATCGATGTTGTTGGTGCCGATGACGGCTCGCGCAAACTTCTGAGCAACGTAATTCTCTTCGTTGGTGGCGCGGGCCGAAGCAAACAACGCAAAAGCATCCGGACCAGATTGCTGCTTGATGTCGGTCAGGCGTTGGGCGATGAACCCCAACGCTTCATCCCACGAGGTGGGCACGAACTTGCCGTTCTTCTTAATGAGGGGGGTGGTCAGGCGGCGCGAATCCTCAAGGTGCTTGTACCCAAAATAACCCTTGATGCACAATTCGCCTCCACTGACAGGGTGCGAACTGTCGGCCTCAACCCCAACGATGCGATTGTTTTCAACCAGCACGTTAAGGCCACAACCTGTCCCACAATAGGGACACACGGTCAAGACTTTCATGGGCCTTTCTCCTTTTTAGTGAGGTCGGTGGAATAGTGCGATCATTCACAAGTCCCCACGATTATGCGCCAGAGTCTGCATAAGCACGCCATGCAAAGGGATAGTTCTGGAGAGGCACGAGGCTAGTCTTCCGTTAACTGGGGCTTGGTCAGGCGACCACTGAAAAAACGCTTTTGTCGCCGTTTTCGATGGCGACTCCTCTTGGCAGGTCGTGCTGAGGAGGGCAACGTGGAAATCCAGCGGCTGTGAACCGGACAACCGCCTTGCCATACCCAGACTTCACTGAAGCCTGACGGCACGCGTGCGCGGCAGGTGTGACGTACTCCGCCAACGTCCCGCAGAATTGACGGGATGGTACTTGGACGGGAGAAGTTGCTAACTGCCGTGTCTGTCCAAAAAACAAAACTCCCCAAATGCTTGTCGCATCTGGGGAGAGCAGGCTAGGGTTGAGACTAGTTTGATCCTAGCCACCTGGCTAGGATCGGCTCCAGTCAGATTGGCTGACACGACTGCGGTTTGGTTCAACGAGATGACACTGGAGAGCGACCGCCGTCGCTTCGGATCGGCTATCGACGCCGAGTTTGGTGAGGATGCTGCTGACGTGGAACTTGACGGTGGCCCGGCTCACGACAAGCCGCGCGGCGATATCGGCGTTGTTTAATCCTTCTACGATCAGGGCCAAGACCTCACGTTCTCGTGCGGTCAGGTCATGACCCAGCGTAGAGGGCTTGGCGCTCTGAATGAGCGTCTGGGTTGCTTCTGCATCGAGCGTCGGTCTCCCGGCGTGGGCCGCGCGTATGGCTGTGGCCAGATCGCTGGCCAGAACGGTCTTGAGTAGATAACTAATCGCACCCGCTTCCAAAGCGCCTTGCACCAACTCACTACTGGCGAAGCTGGTCAGCGCAATGACCTGGGTCTGAGGACAGCGTTCGCGGATGGCCCTGATTGCGGTGACGCCATCCATCACCGGCATGATCAGATCCATCAGCACGACATCGGGCCGTTCACTCTCACACAGACGCACGGCCTCTTCGCCATCACTTGCCTCACCCACAAACTGCAGATCGTCAAACGCCAGCAAAAACAGTTTCAAACCGCTGCGCACCACCGTGTGATCATCTACAATCAGTA
>JAUQXC010000942.1 GCA_030834825.1 Thermoflexales bacterium | reverse complement strand
GCAGGACATGTGATAGCCAGGTTTGAAGCCGAGTGCTTCAAAGCCTTGGATGCTTAATCGCTGTCCTGTCGATTGTTTGCACGGCTATTTGCGTTTTGCTAATTGTAGAGTACCTGGACCTCAACTATTTGACTGCCACAGCAATCTCATTTCTTCACAACGGGACAGAAGGTCGTTGAGATTCCCTTGGTCAAGGATACGTCCTTCTTTTAATACAACAATATGATCAGCATGGTAAAAAGCAGCCCGCCGATGAGATACGGCCAAGCAAGTAGGTTTCATATAGGTAGGCCCTTGACTAGTAAAAAGATGGTTCCATAAAGCTTGTTCTGTTTTAACATCTAACGCACTGGATAGATCATCGAAAACCAGTAGTTCGGCATTGCGTACAAACATGCGAGCCGCCGCTACCCGATGAATTTGCCCCCCAGAAAGACGCGCGCCTCGAGAACCTATTAACGTTTCTAAGCCTTGTTCCATTTTCGATAGATCATAGTTCAACACAGCTAGTTCTATCGCCCTTTCTAGATCCACTCCATTTTCTGGCAACCCTAAAAGGATGTTGTTTTGAACTGTGTCACTAAAAAGGTGGGGCGTCTGGGGTGTATAAGCAACGTAAGGCGGAATAAAAAACGCTGCCGGATCGTCTATCAATACCCCATTCCAATAAATAGCCCCCGAGGTTCTTGGAAGTAGTCCCAATAAAGTCCGTAAGAAAGTTGTTTTGCATGAACCAACGCGGCCTGTCACAACCGTAAATGTACCTGGTGTCACTTTCAAGTGAATATTTTCAATACCTGATACGTCGTTTGCTGCACCATTTGATCCAAAGCGATGCGTTAATCCAATGATCTCAAGTTGCTTCAATTGGTGCTCAGGTGTCTTAGGTGTGTGGAAGAGAACAGGGAGCTCGCCTTGAAGATACACTTCACCATGATGCGCCAACTGGGGTAGCGAGTTATTGGAAATAAGGCTCGCCATGCGCTGTACAGATACCCCGGCTTGTTTGTATCGAGCGAGGAGAAAGCCGGAGATTCCCATCAGTTCAGTTACGGGCCATATAAAAGACACAAACAGGGCAAAGTCGCCTAGAGTGAAAGTTCCTTGTTGGATGGCATGCGCACTAAGAATTAGGATTAGGCCCGTACCAATTGTTACTATATTATTATTCAACGTCTGTAATATTCGAGTGAATAAACTGTCTTTTACAGCTGCGTGACGACGTTCTTCATTGATTTTATGTAGATGCGCCACAACTCGTTCCTCAGCATTGCCCAATTGAATAGATTGAGTTGCGGCAAATATCTCATTTAAAGTGTCTACCACGGTGGTAGCCACTTCGCGACTGGCGCGACGATATGCTTGGATACGTTGGCTCATGTTATTTGTAAAAAGAAGAATGAGAACCAGTGGAAGAAACGTGCCCAGCGTAATCCATACGCTAATATTCAACATGATTATCAATGAAATGGCACTAGTCACTAACAATCCAATTTGATCTTGCACCGCTACGAGTAACAAAAGCGCTTCATTGATATCATCCCGAAAGATAGCAACTGCCTCGCCGCTAGAAACTGGTGACACCTGTGCACCAGGATGGCGCAGAATTTCTTCCAGCATATTTTTGCTAAGTAAGGTTCTGCAGTGGAACCGGAATTGTAAACGCAATAAGTTGTTTGTACTCAAGCCCGAGGCTGCTATGAGTGTTCGAACGATCGTCAAGCAAACGATAATGCCTATGGATGGTGCATTCGGTTCCCCAGTCAGATTATTAAAGAAGGCTTGCGCGATAAGCCCTGATAAAACCTCCGTCAAATAATAGGCTGTGACTCCGATAGTGCCTAGGATGAGGTACCAAGGGCGAAAGCGGATTAGTCTTAAGAAGAAGTTCCCTAGTTTCATTTACGCTCAAAACGGATTTCAAGGAGATCACGAAGCTGAACTGCGCCCCAGCTTGCGGGGCGCACTACATAGCACCGTCTGGGCTTGGACCAGTTTATCGGCCACGGCCCGCGCACCGTCAGGCGTTCCGTGCGCAAATAGTCCGTAATCACATCATGACTGACACCGTCCAAATGCTCAGCCAGACGCCTCCCCGTGTAGTTGACGACGGTGCTAATCAAGTATTCGACGTATTGTTGTTTGGTAATCATGCCCGCGTGTTACCATGCGTCTGATCTAAGCGAAAGTCCTGTGAACGAATCGTGCCCGAAGTGGAACAGACACTCTTTGGCTGTCTATTTTCCCCTTCCAAGAATTGGAGCAATGGTCTGATCCCCGTCAACAATCTATCTAGTTCTGTAAAGGATAAAGATTGTTGGCCATCACTTAACGCTTTACTTGGATTGGGATGTACTTCAATCATTAGACCATCACACCCGCAGGCAAAAGCAGCTTTGGCCAGAGGGAGCATGATGTCAGTTCGCCCCAAAGAGTGTGACAGATCAACGATAACCGGCAAGGGATGCATACGCTTCACCAAGGCCACACACGCTAGATCGAGCGTGTTACGAGTCAATGGTTCAAAAGTACGGATACCTCGCTCACACACTATGACATGCGGGTTGCCCTCCGTCAAAATATATTCGGCCGCCAGTAGCAATTCCTCCACAGTAGACATGAATCCACGCTTGAGCAAGACAGGTTTCCCGCTCTTCCCTACTTCACGCAGGAGAGGAGTATTCTGCATATTGCGAGACCCCACTTGCAAGATATCCACCCGATCCAGAAAGAAATCGAGGTTACGGGGGTCCATGATCTCTGAAACGATCGCCAACCCATGTCGTCTGGCCGAACGCACCAGTATATCTAGTCCAGCTAGGCCCAATCCTTGGAAGGAATAGGGGGAGGTGCGCGGCTTGAAAGCGCCGCCGCGCATAATCGGAACATTTAATCGCCTTAGACACTCCGCTGTTTGTTCGACTTGCTCCTCCGATTCGATCGCACAGGGGCCGCACATAAAAACCTTTCGTTGGCCTCCGATTTCGATATCCCCAATGCGTACAACGTCAGACTTACTCTGAAACTTGGAGTTTTCACTCATAGGTCTGTCTCAAGGAGGGTAATAGAGAATAGTGGAGAATCCAGTGAAAGATGCTTTCCACAGATTCGTCTGCCAGAGGCCCTTTATTCACCGCTTTAAGCTTGTTGAATATCTCGCTTTCTCTCTGGCGCATATACTGACATTCCTTGTTTTCGCTTAATTCCCTGAATTTTCAAGACGAGCTTGCTCCGGGAATTTATCAGATAGAGCAGTTGTAGGTCAATTTCATCTATTTGTCTTCTCAACAGGTCAATGCGTTCGTTGAATTCGTTCATCTTGATGAGTCCTGTTCTGACGGTAAAATTCTTCCTATCTTATTACGATGCTTTGCTCTTACCGTTTCAATGATTGATTCATCTGTGAACGCAGTACTATCATTCAGCCGATCAAGAACCAATCTCAACTGAGCCAGTTGCTTTTGCGCCAAATTTTCGTCCACCTTAACAACTCTTCTTGCCCAAGTATCACAGTGATGACAACCAATTGCTTCACATCCTAATCCACAGCGAGGTCTTGCCTTATAGAAATAGTCAATGAAGCCCTTCAAAGTTTTGTTATCAATGTGGAATCTCAAAGGCTGGATCATTTCGGCCTGGCCAAAGAACGCTTCGTATTCAGGTGCAGAAAGGCCAGCTTTTTCGATAAAGTCATAGATATTCCCATCAAATTCTCTTTGAGCATATATTTCGGTACATGTTGCGATCCAATTTAGTGGCTTCTCGCGTCCTGCAAGCTTTAGGAACTCCACACCCGATCGTTCCCAATATATCGTATCTTCAGGTCTCATCCAAGGAGACTTTAGAATCTCTGCTCTGTTCTGAATACGTGTGATTGCGCACTTAATCCCAGGGTAATCGATTGATACCGCTGGCAATTCACCAGACACTGACTGTGAACTATGCGCGCAGATTGTTTGATGATATTCCCTGTATGGGCATTGATACAAACATGGATCGTTTGCCAAAACTTCCAAGTCACACTTAACTATCTTCCGCAACGCCTCGAGCATGTCAAAATCACGATTTGCCATGAAATGGATATTAATCCTATCTACTCCAATATCCTCGCTGAAAAACTTTGCTTCTTGGGTAGTACCAACAGCGGCTATTAATGAAACGCACACTTTGAGACGAGGGAACTGTCGCTTTATTAGTTCCATCAAGTATGGAATGGCGACAGTGACGGTATCTACCTCTATGTTACTCAGCCAACCTAGAGTTTCCACCAACTGCTTGTGATGTTCAGGTTCAAACTCGCGATTGCCCAAACAAATTGCATTCATCAGGAAGTTAAATTCCAACCCATTTTGGTGTGCCTGTCTGATATGATCTTCGGCCTGCTGCTTCGTGGCATACGGAAGAATATTAGCCTGCCGCCCCCCTCCAGTAATACTCGTCTGCAGTGTGCCATAAACCTCATGGACAGGTATCTGTGTTTTGGGGTTCTGGTTGATTCTTTTGATTTCTTCAAACAAGCGGTCATCCCAAGTGGTGGGAATGCTCAGTTTCATGTTCATGATATCTCCTTTTCTTTATGGAAGGTTGTAGCAGTTAAAACACGCATTCCGTCCATACCCAAAGGCCAAACGGCCTCACCTTCAAGCACAAAAATCACAGCCTGCCTTGAAAAAGGAACTTCAGATGCATCGCGCGTGACGGTTAACTCCACAACGTCGTCCGCGCTTGATCGCGGCTACACCGATCAGGACGAACCCAATCTAGGCAACAGTCAGAATGAAGAGCAAACGTTCAAACCGTGTCGGCCGGCCTTCAACCCTCAGCCACAGGCGCACGGCTTGCCAGCCCAAGGAGCAGTCGCCGATCAAATACGAGGGCCCATCTTCAACCGCCGGCCCGCGACCGAGCGACTTAAGCGGGCGGGAGAGGCAATTTCCCGAAAATCACGGCACCTTGGGCCGTTGTCATTTGTCAGCGCAAACCCGAATTGGTGTTATCTAAGATGTAATCAGTCAGGATTGCTGCCACCCCTTTTATAGATGTTGCGAGTTCAGTGACAAAACGTTCTCGTGCGGGTCAAGAATCACCATACAGGCTCCCTTCAACAAGCTGCCATATTTCTACACTCGTCCACTTGGTCAATAGCAATATCATCCGTGGTTAGCCAACGCTGGGTCTTGAGATCGGGAGCCTGATCCAAAAGCAATTGCGCCACCTCTAGAATTGGTGTGGTGGTAAGCACTGCAAATGGTTGTGCATCCTTTACGATTGCCTCTAGTCTAGTTTCTGTCCGAAAAGTGGTTCACAGCAATACGTCTGCTAATGTGACATGACGCTCATTCAAGTTCGTGACAATGACCGCGATATTGTTGGCGATGATGCCCCAACTGCTCCAGCGTTCGAAACCGAGTAAGCCATGATTGAGACAGCGTGTCAAGCCACGCGCCCGCCGCACGTGACTAATGCGACCTTCGATGCCGTTACGAAAACGTTGCGCCGCGCGGAACCACGGTTGTCGTTCGCACCGTTGCCGACGTTTTGTCTTGAAGCCAGGTTTCGGCAGACTGACGCGGCGCACACCCAAGGCGCGCACGTGGCGCTCATTCTCCGGCGAGTAAATGCCGCGGTCGCCGCTGACTTCCTGCGGAGCCTTACCAAACAGTTGGCGATGCCTGTTCAAGGTTGGCCGCAGTTGCTGGGCATCCGGCGGATTGCCAGACAAGATGCGATACTCGCTGATCAACCCACCATCGACCTCGGCGTACCAAATCTTGTGCCCAAACTCGGTCTCCTTGGGTTGGGCCTTGCCCCGACAAATGATAGCGGTGTGGGCGCCTAGCATGCCACCTAGCCCCGGTGGGGCTAGGACATGGCATCAAACAGACTGACGACTTTGTCGCTGGCCGGGACAGCTTGGCCGTACAGGACGCGTTGTCGGGTTTGATCGATCACGCGCTGCACCAACGGCACATAGGTATTGAACAGCTCGTGCAAGCCGAGTGCGGCCGGGTTGGTCAAGCGCGCCAACCGCGGTTGCAGGTGAGTGACTTGGGCCACCAGCGTGGTGACCACCTGCAACAATTGCAGATACAATTTCCGGCTGGATTTCTCGACGTTTTTGCGTCCTTTACGGGCCAACTGCCCGATCTGCCGCGCCAAGCGGCGAGCCTGCCGATGGCGATCCCGGAACCACACTTTGTCGGGGGCCGTCTGTGGATTCAGCACGGCCCGCGCCTGGCGGACCAGTCGACTGAGCACGCGCGCCGCATCATTCAACAAACTGCTGTCGGTTGGATAGTGAATGTCGCTTTCCGTTACCGAACTATCCACGCGCAAGCGCGTGCCTGCGGTCACACCGACCGCTTGCCCCAACTGCACCACTTTCGCCAAAATCAACTGGATGGTTTTCGGCTTCAACAAGGCTTCGCGATCACGGATCGTCCGAAAGTTGGGTATGCGTTGGGCATACAGTTGACACACCCAGCGCCACCCGGCGCTGAGGTTGACTTGTTCGGCCAGCGTGCGATAACTCCAGCTCATTAATCGGCGCACGACAGCCAGGCAGCCTGTGACCACCAACGGCAAGGCTGGCCGGCCATTCCAGGCCGCTTGCGAATCAGCCCGCAGCAGATCATGGCGCATGGCCAATTGAATCTGCGGATCGTCAAAGACCGCGGCCAGAACATCTTGCAGTTGCCGCATCTTCGCATCGCGTTGCGCCAAGTGCACCAACGGGTTACGCAGAAACCCTGCGTCAACGGGATATGCTATGATAAACGTGGAAGACCTCGTAGAAAGAGAGTTGGCGGGAACCACTCCCTATTCTACGGGTCTTCTTGGTTTAGAGTGTTAAGGTGCCACTGCTGCTAAACAGCGGAAACCACTTTTCGGACAGAAACTAGTCTAGGCAGCGTTCGATTCAACCTGACCGGATCAGGTGGGTACGCTGGGACTGCAACGGTCCCTGCATACAGACATCCGAAAAACGCGGCGATGTATTCCAGTCTGGGTGGGTAAAGAAGTAGCGCGCCCTGCCTCATGCCCCCAACCTTTGCAGGCGAGCGCCAATCGCACGAGCGCGCTGATTCAGTTCCGCATAAGTCAAGTTGATCTCTTCACTCTCGCCATCTATCAGAAAAGTGTAGGCCAGTGAACCAGGTTGATGTACCGCTCTCCAGCAGAGCAGATCGACAAGTGTGAGCGGAACAGGGGATCCGAATTGGACTAGGCAATGATCTTTGTTGGGGACGTATGCCTTTTGATAACGATCAAGTTCCATACCGCGCCTCTAGAGGATTCACCGAAACAGAAGTAGAAGTCGCCTCGGCACTTATTGTTGCTGGAATTGGTAAGGCAACAACTCGCGATATCGATACAGCTATTGGCAGCAGAAATGAGGGTCGCGGCGCGATAAAAATTGCCTGCGGATCCTCGCATGTACGAAGACATCAAAAAAAGGAATAATCCGTGTTGAGCACGGATTATTCCCCGCTAGTTTTGTCTCAAGGCAACTCACAGTTACGTGTACCAACTATTGATTACTTGAAGCGTGAGTATCGCTGAAATCGCTGAATTTGTCAAATCTAAGGTAGGGGCTGAGTGCGCGTCAAAGTTTTTACGGATGCTGGGATTGAGTCAGTTGACGCTTCGTTTTGAGCACTGCCGGTTGTGTTCGCCAAGGATGAGCGGCGGCGGGTCGATGGACTTGTTTTGGTTTGTCGAATTTCGGTGTGGTGATCGACTTGTTCACCGAGACATGCGGTAGAAAGTCAAGAGGCTCCTTGATAACAGGATAGACAAAAAAAAGGGGTGTACCTCTCTTGGCGGGGAATAATTCCCCGCCAGCGCTCAAGCTGCTCAGCCAGACGACTCTCGCCAAGCATCTCAGGATCAGGTATGCTCATTCGGATCACTCACCCTTGCGTAATCCGGGCCATGCCGATCACTGATCGGCGGCAGCCTCCCGGCCTGGTCTAGAGCGAACGACGCTGGATAATCTCAAAAGACTGGGGCAAACTCGTCTCCATATTTCGACCAGGAGAACGAGATGTCCCAGGAAAGGTTATCCATGCGTAAACTTCGCGAAGTGCTCCGGCTCAAGTGGGAGCACGATCTATCCAATCGGGCGATTGCCCGCAGTTGCGAGATCTCACCTGCCACAGTGAGTGAATACCTCCAGCGCGCCAGGGCGGCTGGGTTGAGCTGGCCTCTCCCGGCCGACTTGAGCGAAGATCAGCTGTGGACGCGGCTGTTTCCACCCACTGAGCCGACGCAGGGTCGGATCATCCCGGCCCCGGATTGGGCGCTTGTCCACACCGACCTGCGGCGCAAAGGCGTCACGCTACGCCTGTTGTAGGTCGAATACCGCGAAGCGCATCCCGACGGCTATGGCTACACCCAGTTTTGCGAACACTATCGCCAGTGGGCCAGCCATCTGCAACCCGCGATGCGGCTGAGCCACGTAGCGGGGAAGCGGCTGTTTGTCGATTATGCTGGTCAGACGATCCCCATCGTGCAGCTTGAGACCAGCGAAGTGCAGGAAGCCCAGATCTTTGTGGCGGTGCTGGGGGCCAGCAGTTACACCTACGTCGAAGCCCATCTGCATCACGCACCGGCCCACCCCCGCTGCGCGGGGGACATGGGCGGACCTTCCCAGTTGGATCGGTGCGCATGTGCGTGCCCTGGCGTTCATGGGCGGTGTGCCCGAAATCTTTATGCCCGATAATCTGAAAGCCGGCGTCAAGAGTCCCTGTCGCTACGAACCCGATCTGAATCCCACCTATCATGATCTCGCCCAACACTATGGTGTGGCGGTGCTGCCCGCGCGCGTGCGCAAACCGAAAGACAAAGCCAAAAAAGAATCTTTAACGGGATACAAGTTGTGCCAATCGACGTTGAACTGCACGGGCCAGCCATCCACGGCCAGGATGCGATCGCCCGGTCGAATCAGTTGACTTGCCGAGGTGTTCGGCACGACTTCCAGTACTTCCTGGAGGTTACCGGGATCGGATAATTCCGTAAGCCCGACAATACCCAGTCGAATTTGTGTCACGCTGGAAATGCAGAAGTACACGATCACAACCAGCGTGAGCAGCACGATCGGCAGACGTAAGCGAATCAACTGGCGGCGGATGGGATGAGGTAGGATAGCATCTTCACTCATGCGCTATATTCACTCAACACCTGCTGCAAGGGTTCGACTTGAGCACCGGAGAAAATGTGGAGAGCATGCTCGGCCTCCCGAAGGTAGAGCTGGGCCAATTGGACACATTGTGTCGGCACGCCCATGTCGTCAAAGATTTCGAGAATATCCCGAAGAAGAGTGCTTTCTCCCGCCCGATAGGCTTCCAACGACTTGCTGAGTTGCGGGTGTTTGGGATGTTCCACATGGCCGAGCGCATAGATCACCGGCAGGGTGTAAATGCCGGAGGACCAATCGGTCAGCGCCTTGGGGCCGACCAGGTCCGTGAGGTCATCGTTAATCTGGATCAGGGTTCCCAAGGCTGAACCAAAATCAAACAGGGCGCGCGTGACACGGCGACTACGTGTATGAATGCAGGCCCCGGCCCAGGCAAAGGTACCCAAGAAAACGCCGGACTTGAGGTAGATATATCGCATGTAATCCTCAAGGTTGGGTTGTGTGGGCGGCTGAGCCTGACCGCGGGTCATAAAGGCTAGCGTTTGGCTGATCGTCTCCTGAATTTCACGTTGGGTAACCGCACTGGCTTGCATCCGAGAAAGACAGGATTGCGCCAGAAACATGAGGCCGATTCCCACATTCATCGCGCGACCCTTGGGCCACTTCCCCCAGGGTGCATCCTCAGCGGCATCATCATCGACGACATCATCCAGCACCTTGGCGGCTAGCCGATAAAGCAGCCAACTCGCGGTGATCGGTACGGCCGCTGGGCCTTCCCCACCAGCCGCCAGGTAGGTGAGTGACGGAAGAAACGACAGCAGAGAGGGGCTCGGCTCAGACAACGATCCTGAAATAGTCTGCGCGGTGGCGCCCTCCAGATCGGGCCATTCGACTTCGGTCACCACGTCTCGGATAAGGCTGAATGCTTGTTCTTGAGTGAGATGGAGATCCATGGGCTGGAAAATTCCTCGCGGCAACACATCATCATCGCGCATCAACCGTTCACGATAACCAGAACCGGCCATGCTTGATCCGATGAATGGATTGATCAAGCAGAATGGTGATTAAGCTCAATTGCACCACAGTTCGACTGAACACCCAAAAGGCTTTCTGCTGTCGAGGCTCAAGCACACTCGGATCGTGAGTTTGGACCGCCCGCGCCAGGCGGTGGGCGTTATCGACGGAACGCGCGATGGTGGCTTTGATCTCCATGGTGGTGAACTCCTCCGTTGAAGTGCTCAGTGGCTGGCTGAGTACGAAATAGGCATTGGCCAGAATGACCCGCATGAGATTCTCAATGACTTGCTGATTATTATTAGGAAGCGTGCTAGGAAAGTAAATGCTATTTTTTGACTAGAGATATAGCACGACAATGCTATGCCCGCTCGGACAGCGTTACCATTTCATCCCAGGATTGGTAGGATCAATCAGACCCAGCTGCGAGGCGCGGATAATGGCCGCGGCCAGATTGTTGACATCCAGACGCTCAAAAATGGCGCGCAGATGATTGCGCAAGGTGTTCTCCTCAATGCCCAAGTTCGCAACGTGTCCACTATAGCTTTGATTGGGTGAGGCGCAAATGGCCTGAAGCACCTCGAGCTGTTGGTTCGTCAAAGACGGCAATGGGGCTTTGGAAAGTGGTCGATGCAGCATCTCGCTGACGGCAACCGAGAAGTAGGCCCCGCCATGGTAGACACTCCGCACGGCATCCGCCAGATGGTCGGTGAGTCGATCATCTTTGAGTAAATACCCCTGCACGCCAGCACGTGCGGCTCGTTCAACCGTAGTCAAATCGAAATGCTGCGAAACGATCAGGACGCGTGTGGGGGGCGAAACGTTCTGGATCCAGGTCACGGCCTCAAACGGTCGAAAGGTGTTGTCCGCGCCTCTTTTTTGATGTGCCTGCTCGGGCATATTGAGATCGAGGAGGATCACGTCAGGGTGCTGAGTCTCAACCAGTTTGCGCAATTCCTCACCCGAGCCGCCTTCCCCCACGATTTCGATATCCTGGGCATCGGATAATAAGCTCCGCATACCATGTCGAATCAAAGGATGATCATCTAAGACAATGACGCGGATCACGGCTATACCCACCCTCTCATGATCGCGAACGTCGAGCTAGGTCCGGGTGATAGTATGACCGACGAGGAGAACAACCACGATGGATGACACAGTGGTGATGACTCTGTCATGTTTTCCCTTGGCTTGTTTGCCGAGACGCAACCGGGAGGGGAGTTTTGGTGGGTCTCGATCTTGGCTAAGATTCAATTTATCATAGATCCCTGAATTTGGGTATCGCAATGGTGTTGTAGCCTGAACGTTAATAGAGGTTGTTAGCGTTGCAATGTTTCTCTAGATTGAGTAAGATAGGAAAATCATGTTGACAAAAAGTTCCCTATCCCTTTTCTGAAATACTCTGCGGGATGGTGCTATTTTCGCTCGTATCTTGCCAACCTCCTAACGCAGATGCTCCTGTTAGCGTAGACGCTCCTGTTCTCAGTGTCGACAGCATTGCGTTTCAAGATAATGCTCTTTAGCTCTGTCGCCTTGAGCGCCTTGATCTCAGCACCAATACTTTCGCGAAATTGGACCCAAAGTTTTATGGCTGCCAACATATATTCGTCGCACAAAATGGATGGATACGGGCTTATGATACATATGGCTTACAATACTACGATGGGCAAACCTGGCACGACCCAAAGGTCTATGATCGTGAACAGGGCGATTTAAATGCCGTCACCGAAACGCGTGACGGCGCAATTTGGGTCTCTAGCAACATCTTGACGCGTTACGATCCTCGGACTGATCAGGCGACGGTGATCGTTCCTCCCCAGCCCACGCCCACTCCTGTGCCAGAAGACCAGCAAGGCGTAGATATACTTGGCGGTATACCTATGCCAACGAAGGGTTATGTCGGTCCCGTTTTTGAGGCCTCTGACGGGAGTCTATGGTTCAATCGTGCTTTTCAAGATATTGTTCGTTGGGATCCAGCTACTGAGACGATACAATTTTGGGGATCTCATGATGGCTTTGATGGATTTAGCCCCAAGCCTACTAAATTTATTCAATCGCAGGATGGGGATGTTTGGATGGGAACGGACAGAGGCCTGTATCATTTTCGGAATGGTCAGTGGTATCACGCTGATCTTCTCTGGAAAGGCAGCCCGGACTTGGGTGATTTCGAGGTTATGGATATACCTGAATCCACGGATAAGAATTATCCGCCTTTGAAATGCGCGAGTTGCGCCAATGCGAAACGCCAGACGTCTTGATAACGGTACTCCTGTGAAATG
>JAUQXC010000941.1 GCA_030834825.1 Thermoflexales bacterium | reverse complement strand
TGGCCACCGATCCGTTAGCTGTTCCAGGACAGGATCCGGACAACAACATTTTGCACGTAACCTATGATCTGCCGGCCGGCGCCGTCGGCGGCTTCGATCGCAAGTTCGATGCGCCGCAGAATCTCAGTCAGTCCGAAGGGTTGAGCTTCTGGTACTACGGCTCCGGCTCAGGCCAGGCCATGACCGTAACTCTGCTCGACAACGGCCAATCTGATCCCGGCCCGACGAGCTGGACGCTCGCCTGGAGCGATGAGTTCAGCGGCACACTCGGGGCGGCGCCTAATCCCGCTAATTGGAAGTATGACATTGGTGTCGGTGCTGATGGTAATGGCTGGGGCAACAACGAGTGGGAATACTACACGGATAGCCGCGACAACTCAGCGTTGGATGGCAATGGCAATCTGGTAATCAAGGCCATCACCAACACGAACTCGGCTTACACTTGTACCGGCAGCACTCCCACCCCGCCCGGCGGCCAATGCTATGCCACCTCGGCGCGCCTGCTCTCGGCGGACAAGCAAGAGTTCGCCTATGGTCGTGTGGAAGCACGTCTCAAGATCCCCAAGGGCCAAGGCATCTGGCCCGCGTTCTGGATGTTGGGCAACGACATCTTCACCACCAATCCCTGGCCCGCTTCCGGCGAGATCGACATCATGGAGAACATCGGCAAGGTTGGGGAACAAACCAAGGTCTATGGGACCATCCATGGTCCAGGTTATTCCGGCGGTAGTGGGATCGGCAGTTCCTATAATGTCACCCCCACGGTGCTGGCCGATGACTTCCATATCTTCGCCATCGAGTGGGAGCCGACTCAGATCCGCTGGTACCTGGATGGCTTCAACTACTTCACGGTCACCGAACAGATGATCCCGGCCGGTACCGACTGGGTCTTCGATCACCCATTCTTTATCATCATGAACATTGCGGTGGGCGGCAACTGGCCCGGCTATCCCGATGCGACCACGCTGCTGCCGCAAACCATGACGGTGGACTATGTCCGCGTCTATCAAGCGCCCGATACCGCCGAGCGCTTCGAGGTCACGTTTGTGGATAACACCGTCGGTTGGAAGAAGGTAACGCTGCCGTTCACTGCCTTCACGCGCAGTGCCGTGCAGCCCGCCAATGCACCCAACGACGGCCTGACGCTGACCGCCGCGCAAGGCTACGGCTTCCAGCTGACCGGTTCGGCCACCGCGCCCAGCGGCGAGTTCTACCTGGACGATGTACGGCACGTGGACTTGCATTCCATTTTCATGCCCATCATCCGGCGTTGAGGCGTCCCGCGCAAGATCCATAAGTAAGTGGGCTATACAAAAATCCGGCAGAGCGCTAGCGCTCTGCCGGATTTCGCGTGTGTCTGCTGCAGTTATAGAGGGTCGTGGTGGTGTCTTTCAACCCGCTCGACGGTGTGCGTGCTACCGCTTCCGCCAGCCAGGCCCATCACTGCAAACAACAACAAGGCCACCACGGCTATCACCATGATCGTCCCCCAAGGAATGTCCACATTGATATTGACATCCTGCTCCGGAGGAGGTTGTGGAGGTTGTGGAGGCTGAGGTGGTTGGTCTTGAGCCATCACCAACGGCACTCCCACGAACAGCAGCGCCACAACAAATACAACGACTAGACTTTTTTGTTTGTTTAGCATGTTATCCCTCCTGGGCATCCCATTAAACTCTCAAACTCGTAAGCCAGTTTTAGGATAACACTTTACTCTCAAAAAGTCCCAAACCTCATCTAAAAATTGGCTCAAATTCAGACAGTTAACCTAATCCATGCTGGTTTTTATCTCCCTGGACTTTGGCAAATTCCGGAGTCGAAGATATCGTTACGTGCTGCGTTGCCAGTTTCCCTCTCCCTCATACAAATGACAGCGTGTCCAATGGTGATCGTTCAAGTGCGTGATGCCGGGCATCACTTCATGGCAGATCGACTTGACCTGTGGACAACGTGCGGCAAACGGACACCCCGGCGGCGGATCGACCAACGACGGCACCTCGCCCCGCGCCTCGATCGTGCGGCGTTCGTGCGCGTGCGGATTCGGAACCGCCGAGAGTAATAGTTGCGTGTACGGATGCGCCGGCTCCTGCATCAACTCATCGCTCGCGGCTCCTTCGACCATGTAGCCCGCATACATCACGATCGTTTGATCGGCGAGATAGCGTGCACTGGCGATGTCGTGCGTGATGTACAAATAGGCAAGGCCGCGCTCTTCTTTCAACTGCGCCAGCAGATTCAATACGCCCATGCGGATCGAGACATCAAGCATCGAGATCGGCTCGTCGGCCAGGATCACTTTGGGATCGACGGCCAGTGCCCGGGCAAGGGCGACGCGCTGGCGCTGTCCGCCCGATAGCTGATACGGATATTTGCGCGCCATCTCGGCCGGCGGTGTCAAACCCACAATCGCCAGCAGATCGTGCACTTTCTCTTGTAATTCACGCCGATCCTTTATGCGCCTGTGAAGCAACAGTGGACGTTCCAGGTGATAACCGATTGTTTTGACGCCGTTTAACGAGCCAAATGGATCTTGAAAGATCATCTGGACCTGGCTGCGATAGGACAGCGAGACAGCGCGCGGCTCGGTTTTGAGCACGTCTTGATCGTGCAGGATGATCTCGCCTTTGGTAGGCGGTAGCAAGCGTGCGATCAGCCGCGCCGTCGTGCTCTTGCCGCTGCCCGATTCGCCGACCAGCGCAATGATCTGACCAGGCCGCAATTCGAACGAGGCGTCTTCCAGTGCATGGACCTGCTGTGATTTACCCAACGTGCCGCAGGGAAAATATTTGGTCAGGTGACGGACGGCCAACACGGGCGCGGACACGCTAGGTCCTGTTGTCGAAACAGTTGATGGGTTGTTCATCGCTTGATCCTCATTGCGCACAGTTCATGCTTCTCCCGAAACTCCTATGGCGAATTCCTTTTTAGTGTACGCTCAAGGCGGATGACAGTCCGCCGTTCCCAGCCGCTGGGTTTTCATCCAGCGGGAGCGGTGGCGTAAATCAAAACGGAAACCGTTCTAATAGCATCGAGAAGAGATTATCCAGAAACCGGGTTTCTACTTCTCAACTGGCTTCGAACGACAAGCTTGGAGAAACCCGGTTTCTGTGACGAGAGTTTCTCTTCACTAAACCGCGTCCGCGCGGACGAGTTGGCCCCGTTTGCTTCGCAAGAGCGCGGAGCGTTCGCCGCGCGGCCGCGGTGCGAAAGAATCAATACAAATGACAGGCCACCTGATGATCTTTGCCGACCAGATGCAGCGTCGGCGCAGTCTGGCTGCACAACGGCTTGGCTAACGGGCAGCGCGGATGAAACCGGCAGCCGTGTGGCAGGTTCAGTAGATCGGGCGGCGAACCGGGAATGCCCGTTAACTTCTTGCGTTCACCGCTGATCGCTGGAAAAGAATTCATCAGGCCCTGCGTATAAGGATGTAGCGGCAGTCCCAGCAACTCGCGGGCGGGAGCCATCTCGACGAGTTCACCGGCATACATCACGGCGATGCGCGTGGCAAATTCCACCAGCAGTGATAGGTCGTGTGTGATGAACAAGATCGAGAGTTCCAGCTGCTGCTTGAGCCCTTCGATCTGCTGCATGATCTCTTTCTGCACCACCACATCCAGTGCCGTCGTTGGTTCGTCCAGGATCACCAGCGGCGGCGTCAACGCCAACGCAATGGCGATCACCGCGCGCTGGCGCATCCCGCCGGACAGCTGATGCGGGTACGACTTGAGATGACGCTGCTCGATGCCGACCAGCGTCAATAACCCGGCGGCCCGCTCCCGGGCGGTGGCCAGCGCGATGGGCTGGTGGGCCTGAATCGCATCGATGATTTGCTCGCCGATGGTCATGACCGGATTCAGCGCGTTCAACGCCGACTGGAACACCAGCGAGATGCTGCGCCAGCGGAAATCTTCCAGTTCCTGATACTGCATCTCCAACACATCACGATCCTGAAAGATGATCTGGCCGCCCGTGATGAGCGCCGGGGGGCGCAGGATGCGGATCAGCGCGTGGGCGATGGTCGATTTGCCGCAGCCCGATTCACCGGCCAGCCCCAGCACTTCACCCTGCTTGAGGCTGAACGAGACGCCGTCCACGGCGCAGGCCGAACCTCGATCGGTTAAATACTCCACACGCAGATCGCGCACATCGAGCAGCACGTCATTGGCGGGCGCTTCGGACCACAGGAGTGGAATGTTGGTTTTGGTTGAAGAGTTTTTGAACAGCATGAGAAACCTCGGACGCCGCGCGCAGACGCGGGTTGCTAATTTTGTCGATCGAATAGTTGAGCAGCGCCAACGCAAAGGCCAGCAGCGCCATGCACAGACCCACCGGCACAAAGGTCCACCACGCGCCGGTGAGCAGCGCCGCATTGTTCTGCGCCCAGAATAAGATCACACCCCAACTGGCCTGGCTCACATTGCCCAAGCCCAGGAACTCCAACGCGATCGAAGCCCCCAGCGCGTAGGTCGTGGACCCGATCAAGCCGGAGGTCACCAGCGAGGTCATGTTGGGCAGGATCTCGGCAAAGATGATGCGCGAGCTGCGTTCGCCGCTGACCACCGCCGCCGAGACAAAATCCTTCTCGCGCAGCGACAGCGTCTGCGAACGGACTACCCGCGCGGGCCACGCCCAACCGGTGAGCGTCAACACAAAAATCATGGTGGCCGGGCCAGGCCGCATGAAGGCAGCCAGGACCACCATCAACGGCAGGCCGGGAATGATCAGAAAGAGATTGATGATCAGCGAGAGCGCTTCGTCAATCGAGCCGCCGAAGTAACCGGCCGCCATGCCCAGCGCCGTGCCGAATAAGGTGGTGGCCAGCCCCACGGCGAACGCGACGATCATCGTTTTCCGGGCGCCCCAGATCACCTGCGCGAAAACGTCCTGCCCCTGCCCCGTCGTGCCAAAGAGGTGCTCGGCCGACGGCTTCAGGTGTGGTCGATCGATAAATTCCATTGGATCGCCGGGCACCAGCACGGGCGCCAGCAGCGCCAGCGCGACAAAGATCAACAGAATGGTTAAACCGAGCGTTGCCTTGCGATTACGGAAAAAGCGGCGCACCTGGTGCAACTTGCGGTTGGGGTTGATCGGCAAAACCCGATCGAGCGCAGGCGGCCCTTCGTTTTCAGCGCGTGCCAGCGCCGTGGTCGTGGAAGCAGCAACGGTTAAATGGGGAGTGTGATTCTCGGCCATGCTTCACCTCAACCTTAAGCGCGGCGCACGCGCGGGTCCATGCGGATGTATAACAGATCGACGATCAAGTTGGCGCCCAACACCGCGAACGTGATCATCAGGAACAGGCCCTGCATCAACGGATAGTCCTGCATGCGCACCGCTTGCAGCAGCATATAACCCAGACCCGGATAGGCAAACACGATCTCGGTCAGCAACTGTCCGCTCAGCACGAAGCCCAAGGCCATGCCAAACGCCGTGATATTGGGCAGCATGGCGTTGCGCGCGGCATAGTTGAACATGATGCGGCGTTGCGGCAAGCCTTTGGCATCGGCCAGCGTGACGTAGTCTTCGGCCAGGGTTGTGATCATCGTGCTGCGCATGGTCAGCATCCAACCGCCCATCGACACCAGGATGATGCACAGCGCAGGCAGCGTCATGTGCCACAACACATCCAGCAGGAAAGGGAGTGAAAGCGTCGGCGTCAGGCTGTCGCTATAGGCGTGGCGCAGCGGGAACAAGCCCAGGCGGAAGCTCAGGAAAAACAGCGCCGTCATCGCCAGAAAAAAGTACGGAAAAGAGCCGATGAAGGTCAAGGCCGGCGGCAGCACCGAGTCGATGAAGCCGCCGCGCTTCCACGCTCCGATGACGCCCAGAAAACTTCCCAGCGCAAAGCTGATGATGACGGCCGTGCCCGCCAGCAAGATCGTCCACAGGAAGCCCAGCCCGATCACTTGCGTGACCGGCGAGGGAAAGTACGAAATCGAGATACCGAAGTCGCCCTGCACCACATGCGTCAGATATTTGACGTACTGGGTCAGCAGCGGCTCTTGCGTGAACCCAAAGGCTTCGCGCAACGCCGTGAGCGCTTCGGGTCCCATCTGCCCTTGAAAGCGAGCCATCATGGCCGAGGCCGGATCGCCCGGCATCAAACGCGGGATGAAAAAGTTGATCGTCAGTGAAGCAAAAATAGCGACGAGATAAAAGAGGATACGACGGGTCACATAACGCATGTCGCTCTCCGGGTCGGACATTCGGGGCTGCCCGTTGTCGGGCAGCCCCGAAGAGTTGCGGCAAATTACTTGGGCTTGACGGTCGTCAACACCAGCAGTTCACCAGGCGGATCATTGGGTGTCAACTTCGCATACGGATTGTCCTGGTTGGGCCAATCGACGAAGCGATTGTCGTTATATTCACCCCACGACGGGCCGGGGAACAACGGGATGGCCGGGGCATTTTCCACAAACACCCGTTGCAGTTGATTAACGATTTCCTTCTGCTTGGCCGGATCGGTTGCGGCCGCCAGTTCGTCCAACAGCTGATCGGCGTCGGCGTTGCCATAGCGGTGCCAGTTCACGGCCGCTTCCGTACCGATGTCTTTGACGGTCTCAGTCGCCATCAGTTCGCGGTAGACGTTGAACGGCATCGGGATGTTGGTCGACCAGCCAATGGACATGTCGTAGTTGCCCTGCTTCACGGCATCGAACCAGGCGCTGAACTCCATCGTTTTCACCGGCGCATCGATGCCCACTTCCTTGAGGTTGCGCGACATGATCTCGACGGTGGTGACCCAGTCGCTCCAGCCGGTCACGACCAGCAGATCGTAACGCAGCGGCGTGCCATCGGGCAGCGTGCGGATGCCATCGGCGCCCTTCTTCAGGCCGGCGGCGTCCAACATCTCGTTGGCCTTTGCCACGTCGAACTTCGTCCAATCACCCGCATCCAGCGCCGCCTGATCCTTCCACATGTTGCCGGAATCGCTCATGCCGGTGACATCTGACGGATGCGTGTAGTCGTACATCGCCACCTTGACGATCTGCTCGCGGTTGATAGCCTGGCTGATGGCCTTGCGCACATCAGCCTGATCGAACGGCGCTTTCTGGGTGTTCAGATACAGGAAGACCACACCGCCCACCGCCGGGAACCAGTAGTGATTGCCCGCGTTCTTGGCGACGTAGGTGTTGTCGGCATCGGGGATGAAGTTGCCGGCCCAATCGACTTCACCGTTAACCAGGGCCAGGTTGGCTTGATCGTTGCTGGTATAGGCCGGGAAACGCAGCGCCTTGATGTAGGGCTTGCCGGCCTGCCAGTAGTTGGGGTTGCGGCCCAATTCATAAACTTGATTCTGGAACACGTTGATTTCCGTGAACGGGCCGGTGGCAACCGGATTCTCATTGGTGAATTTCACCGGGTCGGCCACGTCTTTCCAGATGTGCTCCGGCACGATCGGCTGGTAGGCGAGATCGATGAAGCCGGGGGTGTAAGGCCGATTCAATGAAAACTCCACAGTTTTGTCGTCGAGGGCTTTAACGTCTGTCAAGAAACCCCACACAGCCTGAGTATCGAACTCTTTGTGTTCTTTCAACAGGTTGAACGTGTAAGCCACGTCCCGAGCGGTGAACGGCTCACCATCGGACCACTTCACACCCTCACGCGTGATCATGGTCAGTTTCGTCGCATCGGCACTCCACTGATACTCAGTCGACAGCCAGGGCACATACTCCCCCGTCATCACGTTGTAGACATACAACGGTTCATAAATGCCGGCGCGCGTGGGGAAACGCTGGCTCTGATTAGGCAGCAACGGATTGAAATTGCGGACCCAGGCGCTCTGCTGCTCTTTCGAGATCGTCATGACGCCAGCCCCTTCTGCTTCAGCGGGCGGTGCGGCAGTTGGTTCAACGGGTGCGGTCGTCGGTTCGGCCGGCTTGGCCGGTTCAGCCGGCTGCACCGGTTCAGC
>JAUQXC010000091.1 GCA_030834825.1 Thermoflexales bacterium | reverse complement strand
GGCCTACGAAAACTATGCCGGTCGAGAGCCAATCGGGTACACTCAATTCTGCGCGACGAAGGCGCCTGCTCCCAGCAATAACAGCAGCCAGGCCCCTTATGCGCCGACCGATATCGGCTATGCCCAGGATATCGGATACATCTCGGATAACTTTGTTCAATTCACCTTGAACAACTTTAGCGGGCAGACCGTCATGGGCACTAGCACCAATGCCTACTATGGCATGGACTTTGATCCCAGCGCGACTACGCTGTATGCATTGAACGACACCACTGATCAGCTCGGCACGATCAACCTGGCCACTGGAGCGTTCGCATCATTGGTGTCCTGCCCTGCCCCTGGCGGTGAAAGCTGGACCGGCTTGAGCATCGATCCGGATGGTGTCTTCTATGCAAGCACCACGACAGCTCTTTACACCATCAACCCCGGCACGGGGGCTACAACGCTGATCGGGGCCTTTGGTGGCGGAACGTCGCTCATGATCGATATCGCCGTCAGCCCCAGCGGTGAAATGTATGGCCATGACATTGCCACGGACAGTATCTATCGCATTAACAAGGCCACCGGTGCGGCTACACTCATCGGCGCAACAGGCTATAACGGCAACTATGCCCAAGGCATGGACTTCGACAATGATGACGGCACGCTGTACATCTTCCTCTACCAAGGCAGTGGTGCTAATGTGTTTGGCGTGGTCAACCTGACCACCGGGGCCGTCACGCCGCTAGCGGTCAGCAGCCCGCAAGGCGAATTCGAGGGGGCGATCAAGGTTTCGGCGACTCATGATGTACCGTGGTTGGCTGAGAACCCTATCACCGGTACTGTCTCGGCTGACAGCAGCTTCCCCGTGCAGATCACCTTCACCGCGTTGCCGACGATGACGGTTGGTGTCTACACCGCCAGTTTGAGTCTCAACACGAATGACATGGTCAATCCCCAGATCATGTTCCCGGTGACCTTCACCATCACAGCTCCCCCGACTTACGGTCAGATCAATGGCGTGGTCAATGGATTTGCTGCGTGTGATGCGCCTGGCGCGCCGCTCAATGGCGCCGCCGTTGCGATCAGCGGCGGTACCGTAGTTACTATCACGACGAACGCCAGCGGCGAATACAATTATGCTCTGTTAGGAGGCAATGCTTATACGTTGACCATCTCACACCCAGACTATCAAAGCCAGCAAACTGTGGTCAACGTCACGGCACAACAAACGACGACACAGAACTTCAATCTCCGTCCCCTTCAACCGTGTGTTACAGCTGCCCCGCAGGCACTGTCGGTAACGATGCGGGCAGGCCAGTCCTTAACGCGAGGTTTGACGTTGAATAACACTGGGGCAGGTGCTTCTCCCTTTGCGTTGACGGAGCTGCCAGCAAGTACTGGTTTGCTTCTGCAGGCCGCTGCCAATGCCGCGCCCGATGCTCGTCGGGCTCCAGCCCAGGCAGGACGAACTGCACCTATCCGCACGGCAGTTCCTGATGCCACGGTGATCACGGAAGGCTTTGAGGGCGGGGTCATCCCACCCACAGGCTGGACTGAAGTGGTCAACAACACGACTGAGAACTGGAAACTCGGCACGAGTACGCCACATGGTGGCTCAGGCTATGCTGATATCGAATATGACGAGAATTTGGTTGACCAAGATGAATGGTTGCTAACGCCTGAGTTGACACTCTCCAGTGGCACTTTGTCGTTCTGGTCATTTGGCAGTGTGTACTGGTGCAAGACCGACTACGATAACTGCGACCTTAACGTGTGGATCGTGGTAGGCAGCGTAGGTGGCGGCGACGACATTCTGGTGGGCGACGGCGACACGTCCTGGACTGCCAATTTCACCTGGGCGCAGAGTACTTTCAACTTGACACCGTTGTTGCCTGGCGGACCAGTGCGGATTGGCTTCCAGTACATCGGTAATGACGGCGCCGAAGTGGCGTTGGATGATGTTCTGCTCGACGGAGACGAGGGCTTTGATATCCCTTGGTTAACCGAGCAGCCCGTGACAGGTACGCTTAATGCCGATACAGTGATGCCCGTGGAAATCACCTTCACGGCAGCGCCGACTATGACTGACGGGATTTACAGAGCCATGTTGAGGCTCCAAACGAGCGCTCAATCTGGCCCAATCAACATCCCGGTGACCATGACGCTTGTCTCCTGTGAACCGGTTGCGGGCGTGGACTTCACCTACACGCCGCTGACCCCGAAGGTGGGCCAACCAGTCACCTTCAACGGCACGGCGATGACAGGGACAGCCCCCATCACCTACACCTGGAACTTCGGAGATGGTTCGTCCGTGGGCAATGGCTCGCCAGTTACGCATCTCTTCCCCTTAAGCGCCAGCGCGCAGAGTTACACGGTAACGCTGACGGCAGAGAATGCGTGTGGAAGCACACCAGTGGCCAAGGTCCTTCAGATTCAGCCGCTGGCTCTGTTCTTGCCTTTGATCATGCGGTAACAGTCGTTTGCAGTAGCGGGGCGAGCACAGCGCTCGCTCCGCTATCGGATGCAGTCACACCGCCCGCTGCCGATCGCGCGATCAGCAGCGGGCGGGTTCGTTCATGATCGAAGTCCAACCCGCCAACCAAGGTACGAGATACAACCACTGTGGCCGATCTAACGACCTGTGCGGGAAAGGGGGTGACCTTAAAATCTGCAAATATAGCTGGACAAATTTCTATAAATTGAGTAAGATGCCACCTATGAGCGGCATCTTACTGGCCCATACAACGGCTATGTTTGCCAGTTCATCCTCTTTAGTTCCCCTAGAAATCTGAAATTTTTTCGTCAATTCAGACCTGGCTAAGTCGATGTCCATGTTTGGCAACCACAGACTTTGCTTTCAGTTGTTTGCCAACAACACGGCTCAGCCAGATTGAGGAGGCAGCCTATTCGATTAACCAGTGATCCGACGGCGCATTCCTGAAACATTTTTGTTCTTTGACCATAACCGCACAACTAATCAGGAGTCAAACTCGCATGAACAAGCATGCCACTCGATTACTCAATTCTGTTGTTGTTGTTGTGCTAATGATCATGGCAATTGCGCCCGTGAGCGCCGCGCAGGCAACTCCGTCGCCCAAGATTGACGCGCCGTCAGCAAGCGTTGCGCAACCGCCTACTCCTGCTGTGTCTGGCACATATGACGGTGTAAGTACAGCAGTCCAGTTTGACGTTTCGCCCCCTCTTCGCTCCATTCGTCCTCTGTCTGTCAGAGAAGAGGACAAGGACCGTGAAATCCCCGAAGGGCTTGTTGATGTGACGCAGTCCGATAGCCCTCATACGCCCGACGCTGCTTTGCAGAGCGCCATAGGTCCAGCATTGATGCCACCGCCCGTTGTCAACTTTGATGGCCCTAGCAACCTTTCCAATGTTTCACCACCGGACCCCGTCGGTGATGTCGGCCCCAACCACTATGTAGCGATGAGCAACCTAAGTTTCCAGATTTTCAATAAGACCGGCACTTCACTCTATGGGCCGGCTGCCAATAACACTCTCTGGTCGGGATTTGGCGGCCCTTGCGAAACTGAGAATGCGGGGGATCCGATTGTGCTCTATGATCAGCTAGCCGATCGCTGGTTACTCACTCAGTTTTCAGATTCTAGTGCGCCTTACTACAATTGTGTGGCCTTGTCCACTTCTCCCGATCCCACGGGGACATATTATCGCTGGGCGTTCTCAGCTCCAGCGTTTCCAGACTACCCCAAATATGGCGTCTGGCCCGACGCCTACTACATCAGTACCCGTGAGACTGACATTGGCGCCTACGCCCTAAATCGGGTGCAGATGCTGGCGGGTAACCCCACACCCCAGGTTGTTTCTTTCCATGTAACTCAAAACTATAACGCGGGCAATGGCTTACTACCTTCCGATGTTGATGGCAGCCAACTCCCGCCAATGGGCAGCCCCAATTACTTTGTGGGAACAATGGACGATGGCGGTGGGCTGAGTGCACCCCAAGACGCGCTCAGCCTGTGGAAATTCCATGTCGACTGGGTTACGCCGGCAAACTCTACCTTTACGCTGGCAAGCACTATGCCGGTGGCTGCTTTCGATTCGATCTTCCCTT
>JAUQXC010000940.1 GCA_030834825.1 Thermoflexales bacterium | reverse complement strand
CCATCGCCTGCCAGACCAGAAGTATTGCTGTAAACCCAGTTGTTTATCACCTGCGCCGCGCCGACGACCAACAGCCCGCCGCCCGGCTCCGGTCCCTGTTGCGGGCTTTGCGGTGATAGCGCTGCTGGTCTGGGCGCAGACACGCCATCGGCCACGTTGTTGTAAATCCGGTTGGAATCCACCACGCTGGCCGTGTTCTCGTCTCCCCAGAACATGATCCCGCCGCCGCCGTTGGAGGCATGATTGCCCATGATCGTATTGGCTCGCACAATCGCCTCAGCGCCCTCGAAGATCGCGAAGCCACCACCCAAGCCATACACGCTGGCCTCGCCGCCGGTGATGATGAAGCCTTCCACGGTGGCCTGCACGTTTTCGCCCGCAATGATCACGACCGTGCCCGTTCGCCCGGCGTCGAGGGTCGTATCATACGCGTCAATGTCACGGCCCCAATCGGTCTCACGATAACCGCCCAGCAAGTTGACGCCACGTGTGATCGTGATGCGCTCGGTATAGCTGCCGCGCCCAACGTAGACTGTGCCGCCTGTGCGCGTTTCGGTGATGCCGCGTGTCACCGTGGCGAAGGGACTGCCCGACGAGCCGTCGCCAGTCAGATCGCTGCCTGTGATCTGACTAACGTAGCTCTCGCTCCGATAGGCTTCGTCCGCTCCAACGTCGATCGCGCTGCCGCGCGGACGTGGATCGTCTTCGAAGTCGTAGGGCACGTTCACACTGTTGTCGCCCTGATCGATCACGGGTGAATTGAGTGACAGGTGATAGTCACCCGCCGCGCGATCTTCGAACCAGGGATCGAGCGTCAGATCCGTCGTGCCGCTGAGCTGCCCCAAGACGCCGATCGTGTTATCCCAGTAAGCGTTGCGCGTCAGCACCGCCGTCGAGCCGACAGCCACGCTGATGGCCACATTGTGGCCGACAATCACGTTGTTCGTCATAGTGACTCGAGCGCTGCCCAATAACACCCCTTCTTTTCGGCTGCCTCGATTGTTGTCAACCAGTGTGTTATTGAACAGGCGCACACCGCTGCTGTTGCCGACGTATATTCCACCTCCCCCTGAAGTGACGCTATTCCAGGCAATGAGGTGATTGGTCAGCGTTACCGGCGTAGCTCCCTGGGTGTAAATATACATTCCTCCGCCCCATGGGCTGGTATTGCTCTGCACCAGGTTGCTGTCCAGCGTCGGCCCGGCATCGGTGTAGAGGTAAAGGCCGCCGCCGGCATTGCTGCTGGCATTACTGAGGATCAGATTGTGGGCGATCGAACCGGTTGAAGAGTAGACAAAGATGCCGCCCCCAAACCAGGCTCCATTCCCGGCGATGTGATTATCTTCCAGTTGATAACGACTGCCCCCTGTAAGCAATATACCCCCACCCATGTAAGCGCCTGTGTTGCTGAAGATGTTGTTACGGCGGATTTCCACCCGATCGGCTTCGCTGGCGATCCCGCTGCCGCCATCCCAGGTGCCGAACGTCGTGCCAGTGGCTCGATTACCAGTGACCAGGTTGTCGCTAAACAACTGAACGTGGGGGTAGGTCCGAAAATACACACCGCCGCCGCGTCTCGCCATGTTCTCCACAATTTCATTGTGCTGCGCTGGGTGGAGATAGAGCGCATAAATCCCGCCGCCACTGCCATTTCCCTGCGAACTGGCGAGATTGCCCTGCACGCGGTTGTTGCCGAAATCGGTGACATAGTGAGCATACACGCCGCCACCATAACCGGTACCGTTGGTGATGCTGGCCGTGTTGCTGAGAATGCGATTGTCGTACAACTTGCCACCAGCATAGACGCCGCCGCCACGACCCTCGCCCCTGACCGCCGCGATATTTCCGCGAATCTCGTTATCCACGATTATCACATCAGTTTGATCACTCCAGATACCACCGCCTTGTCCATCCACCAGGGCCGAGGTTGTGGACAACAGCGCCGTGTTGCTGACGATGATGTTGTGCGCGATGGTTGAATCGCCGGGATTGCCCCAGATCGCAATGCCACCGCCTTGACCGCCCAGATTTCCGTTCACGCTGGCCAGGTTGCTGATCACGGTGTTGTGCTCAATGATCGATTGACTGCTGTAGACCATGATGCCGCCGCCATAACCCTGGCACGAAGCAGGAAGAGAACAGGCCACATTGTTTGTGATCACGTTGTGCCGGATGATGGCCAGACCCGGTCCGCCCCAATCGCCGTGGATCAGAATGCCGCCGCCCCAACCCAGAGGTGTGCTCGCATCACCGCCGGTGAGAATGAAGCCCTCGATGGTGGGCGAAATTTGGCCGTCGGCCTGAATGACCGCCCCGGCCCGTTGCGCATCGATCGTTGTGGTGTAGACGTTCCAGTCGCGATAGAGGGCGTTCGCGCTCCAACCGCCTTCCAACGTGAGGCTTTTGGTGATCAATACCGTTTCGAGATAAGTGCCCTGTAAGACGCGGATCGTATCGCCCGGCAGGGCCGCAGCGACCGCATCCTGGATGAGGGTATAGCACGGTGTGGAAACACCCGTGCAATCTTGGGCGGCATAGACGATGCCCGGGGCGGCCCGGACTGTAGCAGAGGTCACGGTGAGCGCGCCTAGCAAGCTCAAGGTTAGCGTGCTGCCTAACACAATCGCACCCACTAAGTGTCGGATTCGCATGTCATTCCTCCTGAGCAGACCGTTTCATGGCGAAAGTGCAGTTTCACCGACGAGCAGGTTCGTTGCGGCCCTGGCATGGAAAGGAACAGCGCGTGACCTGCCTCGCACGCGCAACACTTCAGTTAAGGATAAATCGATCGCCCTTGCTTCACGATTGTAACTTCGCAGCGCGCGCTGTGCAAATCGATCGAGTGTGCGTGAGCAAGTGGCGCTGGTGCCGGCTGACTAGCGTGAAAGCGTTTGGCCCAGCTTCGGCCACTCGTCGCTCTGCACAGCTTCGTCCGGCCAGTTACGCTTGCCACTCCAACTCTCGATGGCGATAGCGTACACGCTGGTGCGTTTGAGTTCCTGTTCGGTGATGGGGCGATATTCCTTGCCTGCCGTCAGCGCCGGGTAATACTTCCCGATTAGCCCGTACAACGCCCGGCGTTTCTCTTCGTCATCTTCAATCACCCGAACCCTGCCGAACACAATGACGCTCTGATACTGCACCGTGAATTCCAGCGCCACATTCGACGGCAAAAACTTGCCATATTCGCTGGCTTCAAAACACGCCTGCGGATGACGCTCAATGTTAGCGCGAACCCGCCCAACCATGTTCGAGTGAAAATAGATCACCTGGCGTGACGAGTCATACCAGAAACTCGTCGGCGTGATGAAGGGCCAATCGTCCCAGCGTGTGGCGACGTGACCGATTGCCGCACGGCGCAGGAAGTCTTTCACCCATTCATCGCTCATGGCATTCTTGGGACGGCGTTGCTGGTTGGCGGGTGTCACAGCGAGGGAGTAGTCTTTGGGCATGGTAATCTCCTTGGTAAGGTGATTATACGCGCAACGTGAGGCTTTCATTTCTTCGGTTCCCGGCCCGGCCCGACCCTCTTTTCCGAACCATCGCCAACCCAAGCCCTTTCGCTATTGCATTTATTCCGCATTTTCACTAGAATGCCGAACATTCATTGACGCGCGGAGGCAAAGCATGATACAAGAGTCTCAGTTGCAGGCGCTGGATCTGGCGATTCTGCGCGAGCTGCAAAGCGACGGACGTATCAGCAACGTGGAGCTGGCCCGCCGCGTGCATCTCTCGCCGCCGGCCACTCACGCGCGCGTGAAGCGGCTGGAAAAGGAAGGACTGATTCGCCAGTACGGCGCGACCCTCGATCGCGAGAAGGCCGGCTTCGATCTGTTGTGTTTCATTCAGATCACCATTCAGCTGCATCAGCCGCAGCAAGTGGAAAAGTTCCGCCTGCTGGTGCGGCAAATGCCGGAGGTGCTGGAGTGCCACCACATCACCGGCGAGTATGACTATCTGCTCAAGGTGGCGTTGCGCAACCGCAAAGATTTGGAGCGTTTCGTCGTCAAGCAATTGACACCCATTCCGGGTGTGGCGCGCATTCACACCAGCCTGGTGCTGAGCGAAATCAAGGTCACCGCCGCGCTGCCGTTGAAGTAGAATTGAGCCAAGCGTCATTGCGAGGAACGCTGTCGCCAAGCGCGCCATGACGGAAACATTCGTGGGAGGAACCATGCAGACGTATCGACTGGCGATCATTGGCTTTGGCAATGTGGGGCAGGGCTTCACGCAGATTCTGCGCGATGAAGGCGCCGATCTGGCACAGCAATCCGGCGTGCGGTTTCAGATCGTCGCCGTGTCCGATTTACTGAAAGGCAGCGTGCACGATCCAAAAGGAATCGATCCGGCGGCGCTGCTCGATTCGATCGCGGCCACCACCCGACTCGATCGCGTTACCGCGCCCGATCGGGCGTGGAATGCCCTCGAGACGATTGAGCGCAGCCGGGCCGACATCGTGATCGAACTGAGTTACACCGATCTCAAAACGGGCGAACCGGCCATCACGCATCTGCGCCGCGCGCTGGAATTGGGCAGGCACGTCGTGACGACGAACAAAGGCCCCATCGCGTTGAAGTACCCCGAACTGAAGGCCCTGGCCGAAAAGCACGGCGTGGAAATCGGCGCCGAAGGCACTGTGATGAGCGGCACGCCCTCATTACGCCTGGCGCAGGAATTACTCAGTGCCGCGCGCATTCGCAAAATTCAAGGCATCGTGAATGGCACGACCAATTACATCCTCGCGCAAATGGAAGCCGGTGTACCCTATGCCGACGCTTTGCAAGACGCACAGGTCAAAGGCTATGCGGAGGCCGACCCCACCGGCGATGTGGAAGGCTTCGACGCGGCGGGCAAGGTTGTGATCATGGCGAATCTATTGATGGGCCAGGCCCTGACCCTGGCAGATGTCGATCGCCAGGGTATCACGCAACTGACGCCCGCGGATATGGCGGAAGCGAAAGCGGCCGGCGAACGCTGGAAGCTGATCGGGCGCGTAGAGACGATCGGGGAGCAGCTCACCGCCAGCGTGAAGCCCACCCGGCTGCCCAGCAGCCATCCGCTGGCCTCCGTCAGCGGCGCAACTAATGCGATCACTTTCTCCACCGATCTACTGGGTGATGTGACCCTGGTCGGACCGGGTGCAGGCCGCATCGAAACGGGATATGCGATCGTAGGCGATCTGTTAGCCATCCACCGCAAGCGAAAGAAGTAACCAGCAATGCGTACCGGGTAATTGACTGGTTATTCAGTACGCGTTATTGAAACCCACCACTCTTGAGTAAGGAGAAACCCACTGACCCCCACCCCCCAAACCATGGGCCAGCAATTTGGCCGCCGATCCTGGGCCGAGCCTTGGAAGATCAAAATGGTCGAGCCGTTGACCATGACCGATCACGCCGGACGCGAGCACGCCTTGACCGAAGCCGGCTTCAACACATTCCTGCTCAAATCGGAAGAGGTCTACATCGATCTGCTGACCGACAGCGGCACGAATGCGATGAGTGATCGCCAATGGGCCGGCCTCATGCTGGGCGATGAAGCTTACGCCGGCAGCCGCAATTTCTACCATTTGGAAGAAGCGCTTCAAACCGTATACGGTTACAAATACATCGTGCCGACGCATCAAGGCCGTGGGGCCGAGCACTTGATCAGCCAGGTCGCCATCAAAAAGGGCCAGTACGTGCCGGGCAACATGTACTTCACCACGACGCGCCTGCATCAAGAGCTGGCCGGCGGCATCTTCGTCGATGTGATCATCGACGAGGCGCACGATTCGCAAAACCTACATCCCTTCAAGGGCAATATCGATCTCAACAAAGTGGAGGCGCTGATCAAACGCGAGGGTGCCGACCAGATCGCCTATATCAGCCTGGCCGGAACGGTGAACATGGCAGGCGGCCAGCCGGTGAGCATGGCGAACATCAAAGCCTTGCGCACGCTGTGCGATCAACACGGCATCAAGATTTATCTGGACGCGACGCGCCTGATGGAGAATGCATTCTTCATTCAAGAACGCGAACCCGGTTATGCCGATCGGACCATCGCGCAGATTTTGAAGGAGTTTTGCAGTTACAGCGACGGCGCGTGGATGAGCGCCAAGAAAGACAACCTGGTCAACATCGGCGGCTGGCTGGCGGTGAACGACTGGGATTTATTCGAAGAGCTGCGCAACCTGGTCGTGGTCTACGAAGGTCTGCATACCTATGGCGGCCTGGCCGGACGCGACATGGAAGCGATGGCCATCGGCATTGCCGAAGCCGTGCAGGACGATCAGATCCGCTCGCGCATCGGGCAGGTGCGTTATCTGGGCGAACTGCTCACCGATTGGGGTATTCCTATCGTGCATCCGGTGGGCGGCCACGCCATCTTCCTCGACGCGAAACGGTTCTATCCCCATCTGCCGCAGAGCGTCTTTCCGGCGCAAACCTTGGCGTCGGAACTGTATCTGGACAGCGGCATCCGCTCGATGGAGCGCGGCGTCGTCAGTGCGGGACGCGATCCCAAGACCGGCGACCATTACTATCCCAAGCTGGAACTGACACGCCTCACCATTCCGCGCCGCGTCTACACGCAGGCTCACATGGATGTGGTGGCGGAATCGGTGAAAGTCGTCTACGACGCACGTGAGTCAACGCGCGGCTTGAAGCTGGTTTATGAGCCGAAGTATCTGCGCTTCTTCCAGGCGAGGTTTGAGAGACTGTAATTACACGTCATTGCGAGCCGCGTAGCGGCGAAGCAATCTCCTTGCTAATTGGCGAATGTTGTCACTCATGCTGGGGATTGCTTCGTCGCACACAATGCTCCTCGCAATGACGACGTCACTTGATCAGCACCACCACCGATCGGGCCTTCACGCGATAGCGCACCGCCCCGATCGGTTCTTCGTTCCCCGACGCGAGGATGTCCTGCGGGCTGGGCAGGCTCGTATCGATCACGCGCTTCCAGCCGCGGCCTTCCTGAATCGCAAAGTCCAGGTCCTCCCAGCAGGCGTTGATCAGCACGTAGAGATCGTTATCGTACTCCGAGTCCCCGCGCAGGCAGTAAGCCAGCGTGCGCGCTTCGGGCGACAGATCGACCTTCCCCGTCGGCCCGTACCAGTGGATGTCCTCGCGCCAGAAGGTGGGGCGGTGAATCGAGCGATGGGCCTTGCGGAAGGCGATCATCAGTTTGAAGAAGCGGAAGATGTCACGGTGGCTGGCGAGCCGGTCCCAATCCAGCCAGGTGATCTCGTTGTCCTGATTGTACGGGTTGTTGTTGCCGCGCTGAGTGTGCAGGAATTCATCGCCGGCCACAAACATAGGGGTGCCGTTGCTCAGCATGAGCAGCGCGCAGAAATTCTTGATCTGCTGTTTGCGCAGCGCCATCACTTCCGGTGGCACATTCACATCGCCTTCATGCCCACAGTTCCAACTGAGATTCGCGTCGGCGCCGTCGGCGTTGCCCTGACCGTTGGCCTCGTTGTGCTTGCGGTTATGGCTGACCAGATCGTACAGGTTGAAACCGTCGTGGCAGTCGATGAAGTTCACCGTCTGATACGGATGGCAGGCATCAAGCAGCGTGTTGGGGAAAAGATCGTCGCTGCCGTACAGACGGCGCATCAGCGCCGGAACCTGGCCCGCATTGCTCTTGACGAACGAACGGAGATCGTCGCGATATTGGCCGTTCCATTGATGCCACGTCAGGCCGGGGAAAGCGCGTCCCAGTTGGTACGTGCCGATGTCCCACGCTTCCGCCGTCACGCTCACATCGCGCGCGTGCGCCAGCAGGCTGATCTCGGCGATGATGGGCGGATCGTCGTGGTTGATCGAACCGTCGGGGTTGCGCGTGAAGATCGACGCCAGATCGAAACGGAAGCCGTCCACGTGCATCTCGTCGGCGTAATATTCCAGGCTGTTCAAGACCAGCAAACGCGCGGCAGAACTGGCGCAACGCAGCGTATTGCCGCAGCCGGTGTCGTTAAGGTAGTGCTGGCGATCGGGCGTTAGCAGATAATAGCTGGCATTGTCGATACCCCGGTAAGAATAAGTGGGGCCGTGCTGGTCGCCTTCGCTGGTATGGTTGTAGACCACGTCCAGCCACACTTCGATATTGACCTCGTGGAAGGCGCGCACCATCGCGCAAAATTCGTCGTGCGCGTTGCCGCCGGCGTAGGCGTGATGCGGGGCGAAGAAGTTAAGCGTCATGTAGCCCCAGTAGTTGCCCTCCTGCGGATCGAACTGCTGGATGGGCATCAACTCGACCACGGTCACGCCCAATTCCTGAAGATACGGAATCTTCTCGACGAGTCCGGCAAAGGTGCCGCGCTTGTCCGGTGAGACGCCGGAATTCGATCGGGCGGTGAAGCCCTTGACGTGCAGTTCGTACACGATGGCATCGTGCGTGTGGCGCGGGCGTGGATCGCCGCCCCAATCGAACGGTGCCTGGTCCGACGGTAAAACACCGAGCGGTGCGCGGCCAGCCGTAGAGCCGGGTTGCGTACAGGCGTCGCGATCGTAATCGGGCGGGAAGAAGACTTCGCGCGCAAACGGATCGAGCAGGATTTTGGTGGGGTCGAAGCGCAGACCGTGCTCCGGCGCGTGCGGCCCGTCGATGCGATAGGCGTAGTAGCAGGCAGCGCCGGCCAAATCGAACGGCACCCAGCAGTGCCACACGCGGCCCGTCTTGTTGACGCGATAATCGAAGCGGTATTCATAGACCGGATTGACGAAGTCGTGCTCGTCGTAGAGCAGCAGTGTCACGTCGGTGGCGTCGCGCGAATACAGCGCAAAGTTGTAGGCCCAAAAATCCTCGACGCGCGTGGCGCCTAGCGGCGACGGCGCGCCGTAGCGTTCTTCCCACGCATCAATGGAACGGAGATTGCCGCCTTTAACGTACATGGTCTTCCTTAGCGAATAACCTTAGTGCAAGAAACGCATCCCGCCTCGTCGTACCCGGCGCAGTGCGCAGCGCAAGTGCGGTGATTCGAAGGGCAGCAGCGAAGCACCCCCACGCTTGGGCACGAGAATCCGGCACTTGCGTGCAGAGTAAATGTGGCTTCGCTCCTCCGGGCCCCACCAGGGCGTGGTTGGGCAGATGATCAGATCAGTCCTGGTGCACCACGTGCCCCGCCTGACGCAGCGTTTCACACGCGCGGGCCAGATTGTACTCCTTAACGAGCAAATAGTCTGTATCGAACGTTGCGACGGCAAAGAGGTTGATCTGCGCTGCGGCCAGCGGA
The DNA here is from genome assembly GCA_030834825.1 of Thermoflexales bacterium. Lineage (GTDB taxonomy): Bacteria > Chloroflexota > Anaerolineae > Fen-1058 > Fen-1058 > Fen-1058. The sequence continues at coordinate 37,336 of JAUQXC010000940.1, read as the reverse complement.
TTCGCCAACGAAGCGAGAATACCGGTCAACCCCAGATCGAGCGGACCTTCCACCTTAAGGCCACGCCAACCCCGATCGGCCTGCACATCCGGCGGCACATTCTCGGTCGCACACACGATCGACAGTTCGTCACGCGTATGCGTGATCGAAACGAACTCGCCCAGCATGGTCCAGGCGGGAACGACTTCATCCGTGCTCAGGCGGCAAATGGCCAAAACCTCAGGCAGAATCGTCAGCGTCAGCATCTATACTCGTTTCAAATCGGTTACGGTGCGTTCGCTTTGCACGTTGCCGGTATTCAAGGTCGATTTCGGTTCGAGCAGCAGCACATGCGCGTCCTCAGCCGCCACCGGCAAATGCTCAACTCCACGCGGGACGATGACGAACTCGCCGGGGTCCAACTCGATGTCGCGATCGCGCAACCTGATCGTCAGATGCCCTTTGACGACGAGGAACAGTTCATCTTCATTGTCATGCTGATGCCAGACAAACTCGCCCTTGAGTTTCGCCAGTTTCACATACGAATCATTCAACTCACCTGCGATGTGTGGACTCCAGTATTCGTCAAACAGATCGAATTTTTGCGCCAGGTTAACCTTCTCAATCATCGCTCCTCCTGTTCGGCCAACAGCGCATCTACTTCGATCTCCACCAGCATCTCTGGATCAATCAGCCGTTTCACTTCCACCATCGTCGCCGCTGGACGAATGTCCCTGAAAAACTCGCCATGCGCCCGGCCGATCGCTTCCCAATCGTCGATGTTGATCACGTACATCCGGGTGCGCACCACATCCTGCAAGCTCGCGCCCGCGCGCTGCAACGCCGCCTCGATATTCTTCAACGCTTGCACGGTCTGTGTGTAGGCATCGCCCTGCCCGACGATCTTGCCCTCGGCATCCGTCGCTGTCGTGCCTGACACGAAGATGTGTTGCCCCATCCGCACCGCGCGCGAATAACCGACGATGGGTTCCCAGGGCGTGCCGCTGGAGATATTTTGACGTGCCATGTCGTTCCTTTACGTTTTAGAACGAATCCCAGTTTAGTCTACGGCTGTGCTCCTGCTGGATGGCCACATCCAGCGACTCAAACGGCGAACACTCACACCAACGCCCGCACTGCCTCCACCAACTTGTTCACTTCTGCCAGTGTATTGTAATGGGCCGCGCCGACGCGGACCATGCCGCCTTTATCCTCCAGCCCCAGGCGCTCAGTCACCGCTAAAGCGTAATAGTTTCCATCCCACACGTAGAGGTTGTGCTTGTCGAGCGCCGCCGCCACATCGCGCGGATGCCAGCCGTCCAGTGTGAACGAAACGGTCGGCACCCGCCGATCGAGTTGAGCGAGATCGGTGATGCCCCAGATATGCAACCCCTTGATCGACGATAGGCCTTCGATCAACGCGCGGCTCAAAATCTTTTCATAGTCCTTCAGCATCGACAGTGCTGCTACCAGGCGCTGCCGCCGCGTCGAGTCTCCACCGGCCTGTTCACCCAGCCACTCGAAATACTCCAGCGCCCCATGTACGCCGGCGATCGATTCAAAGCTCTGCGTGCCCGTCTCGAACTTGTGTGGCGGCTCGTTATGCGCGGGACGCACCTTGTACGCCTTCAAGCCGTCCAAGAGGTGATACTTACCGTACAGGATGCCGGTGTGCGGTCCAAAGAACTTATAAGCCGAGCAGGACAGGAAATCGCAATCGAGCGACTGCACGTCGATGGGGCCGTGGGGTGCATACTGCACCGCATCCACGTACACCAACGCGCCGGCCTCGTGCGCGATCTGCACTGCGTCCGCCACCGGATTGATCGTGCCCACCGCGTTGGACGCATACCCGATGGCGACCAGCTTCGTCTGATCGGTGATCTGTCGCCGCAAGGCTTCGATACTCCACGTACAATCTTCCGGGTCGAACTCGACCCAGCGCACCGGGCAGCCGCGATCTTCGGCAATCAACAACCAGGGTGCGATGTTGGCATCGTGATCGAGCCGCGTGACCACGATCTCATCACCCGCTTTCAACGTCCGCGCCAGGCTGCGGCTGAGGTGCAGCGTCAGGGATGTCATATTCTGCCCAAAGACGATTTCCTGGGGCCGCGCCGCATTCAGAAAATCGGCCACCGCCGCTCGCGCGGCATCCACCACGGCATCCGATTCACGGCTGGTCTTGAAGGCGCCCTCGTGATTGGCATTCGTGTGCACCAGGTAATTGGTCATACGCGTGAGCGTGTGCTGCGCCACCTGCGTTCCGCCAGGGTTGTCGAGGAAGATCGCGCCGGATGAGAGGGCCGGGAATTGTGAACGGATGAGGTTGAGGTCGAGCATGAGGTCTCCTTATGAAAGGGATCTTGCCAATATATCGGCTTGACTCGCGTCACGAGTCGATTATACTTCAACTGAAAGCGCTGTTGATGCTTGACGACAACTTCTTATAAGCGATTCGGAATGACAGATGACATCGAACCCACACAAGCCCAAATACTGGAGACCCTCGACCTTTGCCAGTCCCACTCGCCTGCAGACCCCCCCCTCGCACAAACAGCGTCTTGCGTATATTCGCGAATGGGTCATCAGTCGTCATGTCCATGACAGTGAGCTTTTGACGAATCCGCCGCGCTCAACCAAAAAATACTCCTTCGAGTGGCTTGAACAAGAAACTACCACCTACGTGTCTGAGTCGCCGTATGGCAAGGTCGTCATTCGCGAGGAACGTTCAAAGAAGCCTTTTTCTTATGGAGCAACCAGTTCCTACAAGCCTTGGATCGAAGATCCGTCTGGCGCAAGATACAATTGCCTCGAAAAGTTTATCGACTTCGTGGATGCTGAGGATTGGTTGCAGGACGCCCTTAACCGTTTAGATGATCCGCGCATCAGTGAATGGTTCCTGGAATGTATCCATTTCACCTTGGACGTTTGTCAGCATGTTCTTCCAGATACGTCGGATCAATTGCATCACGAGAGAATTAACTATTTGATGGATTGGTTCGATGAATCTTTGCCGTGAGAGCGGTAAGAAAGCGTTTTTAAAGCCTTGTAACTCGTCATTCCCGCAGGTAGTTGGTGGGAATTCAATTGCCTTGTCAAGGCTGATCGCCACTGGTCGCGCTAGGGACCCGATAACAACATCTGAGAATGATGGCTAAGCCGTTATCCATACTTTTGACTGCGAATTACCACCTTACCGTGCCTTATTCCTTCACGGCATCCGATTTCCCCGCCCGGCAATAAACAGGCGATACCACTCATCACGCGTCAACTCCACTTGATCGGCTTCGCAGGCTGCCCTGATGCGCTCAGGCTTAGTCGTGCCGGTGATGGGTTGTATTTTTGCCGGATGCCGCAGCAGCCACGCGAGGGCAATCGCCTCGGCGCTCACCCCCTTCGCCTGCGCCAGTTCGGCGATAAGGTGCGCCACATTCTGCGCCGCTGGTGACGGTGGATCTTCTTCACCCGTAATCACTGCGCCACTCTTTAGCGGCCCCCACGCTTGAATCGTGATCTGATGCTGGCGGCAGTATTCCAGCGTGCCTTCCCCATGCATCGCTTCTTGATTGAAGACCACGCCTTCGTCAAACAGGTGCAAGTGCAGCAGACTCAGCTCGAGTTGATTCGCCACCAACGGCTGCTGGAGGTGCTTCTTCAACAACCTTAATTGCCCCGCCGTGTGATTACTCACGCCGAAGTAGCGCACCTTGCCACTCGCGTGCAGAACGTCGAACGCCCGCGCCACTTCTTCCGGCTCGACGAGCGGATCGGGCCGATGCAGCAATAACACATCGAGGTAGTTGGTCTGCAACCGCTTGAGGCTGCCTTCCACCGATCGCGTGATATACTCGTAACTGAAATCGAACTGTCCCACGGTGCTGCCTGGTCGTGCGCCCGGCATCACGATGCCGCACTTCGACTGCACCATGATCTTCTCACGTAGCTTGGGCACCTCTGACCAGATAGCGGCGAACGCCTCTTCCGACTTGCCCCAGCGATAAATATCGGCGTGATCGAAGAAGTTGATGCCTTGATCCAACGCGGTGCGGATCGCCTGCACGGCCTCGCGCTTCGTCTCCTCGCTCACCGGCACTGTTCGTTCCCAACTTCCGCCCAGGCCCATGCACCCATACGCGATACGCGACACTTCCAGTGACGTGCTGCCCAGTTGAATGGTCTTCATAGCTCAGTCTCTCTCCCTCTCCCGAAAAGTGTTTCGTCTTTTCGGGAGAGGGCCGGGATAAGAATTACCTCAATTCAAACTTCGCCTTCAAACGAATATCCTGCGACGATGAACCAATCAACACTTCGAACTCGCCCGGCTCGGCCACCCACGCCTTGCGATCAGGGTTATAGTAAGCCAGCGCGCGTTCGTTCAGTTCAAAGGAGATCATCTTCTCTTCACCGGGTTGCAGCGCCACCTTCGCGAACCCCTTCAACTCTTTCGTGGGACGTTGGAGCGACGCCTGCTTGTCGCTCACATACAACTGCGCCACTTCCTTGCCCGCTACCTTCCCGGTGTTCTTCACCTTCACATACACCTTCACGTTCTCGCCGCGCTTCACCACTTCTGGCATCGTCCATTCGCTATACTCAAAGGTCGTGTATGACAGGCCGTGCCCAAACGGGAAGAGCGGCTCGATCTGGCGCAGCTCGTAATGGCGATAGCCCACAAAGATACCTTCGCCGTAAACCACGCTGCGTTGGCCCGGATAGTTGTTGAATGCCGGCGTATCCTTCAACGCTTGCGGATATGAGACCGTCAGCTTGCCCGAAGGATTGACTTCGCCGCACAAAATGTTCGTCAGCGGGATCGCGCCCTCCATGCCGGGATAGTAGGCCAGCACGATAGCGGCGACCTCGTTGACCCACGGCATCGTCACGGGCGATCCGACATTCAATACCACAATGGTCCGGGGATTCGCTGCGGCCACCGCCGCGATCAATTCGTTTTGTCGGCCCGTCAAATCCAGATGTGGCCGATCGACCCCCTCGGTCTCAAAATTCTCCGGGAAACCGGCGTACACAATCGCCACATCCGATCGGGCGGCCAACTCGGCCGCTTGCTGAATGCGATCGTCAGGATCGGGCTGATAAGCCATCCCCACGCGCACATGGGCCGCGAGCACATCATTGGCTTTCTTCATCTCCGCTTTGAAATCGTAATCTCTTCCGGCTTCCAAATCGATCACGATATCCGGCTGACCACTGGACACGATCACGCGCCCATCCAGATAGACTTGCGCGTCCCAGGTGCTGCCCACGCCAAAAGCATAGCGACCCGTGCGTGGCACGTTGAGCTTGGCCGACCACCGCGCCGAGTACTGCCGTGAAGTGACTGCGGGATCAGGTGTGGCAAACCACCACCCGGCATTCAAGGCTTTTTCAAAGCGCGTCGCGGCCGGTGCGCCTTCCAATCTCGGGTTATTGAAAAATTCGGCCTTGAACTCCCCGCGCATCGTCGGAAGTTCCACGTAGTTATCGCAGCCTGCAGCATACTCAACCGTAACGCGATCACCCAACTTGGCCTTCAACGCAGTCAGCGGTTCGACCACGTATAACGGATCGACGCGCGCACTGCCCCCACCGCTGATCTGCCATTCGATCGCGCCCGGCCCGATCGCGGCGATCGACTTGATCGCGTTGAGGTCAAGCGGCAGCAGGGCCTGGTCATTCTTCAACAGCACCATCGCTTCGGCGGCTACCTCACGCGCGAGCTGCTGATGCTCGATCGTGTTCACCGACCCCGCCGCCGGTTTTCCATCCAACCGGCCGGTACGGACGATCAACTTCAACACGCGGCGCACGGCCGCATCGATCACGGGTTCTTCGATCTGCCAATTCGCTACCGCCTCTTCCAGTAATTGGCCATAATACTTCGCCGGGCCGGGCATTTCCAGATCGAGGCCACCCTGCACGGATTCAACGATCGTGTGGTTGGCTGCCCAGTCGGACATCACCAACCCATCGAACCCCCACTCACCGCGCAGGATGTCGTTCAATAAATAGTTGTGTTGGCTGGCATAGACGCCATTGATGCGATTGTACGAGCACATCACCGTCCACGGCTTGGCCTCTTTCACCACCATCTCAAACTGCGGCAGGTAAATCTCGCGCAGTGTGCGTTCATCCACCACGGAATTGCCCCGGAAGCGCTCGAACTCCTGATTATTGCACGCAAAGTGCTTGAGTGACGCGGCCACGCCCTGGCTTTGCAGACCCTTGACCCACGCCGTACCGATGCGGCCCGCCAGATAGGGATCTTCCGCGTACGCTTCAAAGTTGCGCCCCGCCAGCGGATGCCGCACGATGTTGACGCACGGGCCTAGCAAAACCTCGCAACCCATGGCGTGTGTTTCTTCCGCCAGGGCGGCCGCTGCCTTTTCAATGAGATCGGGATTCCACGTCGAGGCCATCGACACCCCGGTCGGAAAAGCCGTCGTCGGACCGACGGGACGCCCGGCCTCGTGCCGGCTGGCGCGCACGCCGTGCGGACCATCCGTCATCGTGATCGACGGGATGCCCAGCCGTTCGATCGGCACCGTGCGCCAGATATCCAACCCCGACAACAACGCCACTTTCTCTTTCAGCGTCAGCTGGCTCACCAACGCCTCCACCCGCTGATCCTGCAACGTCAACTGCTTCATCAATTCTCCGACTCGTTCCGTAATTTTTGGCATGCTCGTCCTCGCTGAGATGGATCTTGCCGATCTTCTGGCCTATTTGCTTACTTCTTTGTAACGGAAGCAGTCAACCGTATGATCATTTACCATGCCCGTCGCCTGCATGTGGGCATACACGATCGTGGACCCGACAAATTTGAAGCCGCGCGCTTTCAAGTCCTTGCTGATCGCATCGGAGAGCGGCGTCTTGGCGGGAATCTCCTTCACTGACTTAAAGCCATGCTTGATCGGCTTACCGTCGACGAAGCCCCAGATGTAGGCATCGAATGATCCAAATTCTTTTTGGACCTCGCTGAACCGCCGGGCATTGTTGATCGCGGCCTCAATCTTCAAGCGGTTGCGGATGATGCCGGCGTCCTGCAACAACCGATTGATCTCCCGCTTCCCGAAGTGCGCCACTTTCTCAACATCAAACTCCGCAAAGGCCCGGCGGAAATTTTCGCGCTTGTTCAAGATCGTACTCCACGAAAGCCCGGCCTGCATGCCCTCCAGGATCAGAAACTCGAACAACTTCTGCTCGTCATGCAGCGGCACGCCCCATTCGGTATCGTGATACTCAATCATCAAAGGATTGCTGCCACCCCAGGCACAACGCTTCATGTTTCCTCCATTTACTCAGCACTCGTTGCTCGTTACATCCGCATCAAATTGTACACCAGATACACGGCGCTGATCCAGATGATCACCGCCGAGACCCGGTTGAGCCACTTTCGCACTGCCCCCATCGATCCGAGGGATTTTCCGGCCACCGCCAGCAACCAGAACCACGCCCATGAATTGAGGATGCAGGCCAGCGTGAACGCCACGCGATCCGTCCCCGGATAGGCCAGCGAGCTCGTGCCAATGACGCCGATCGTGTCCAATATCGCATGCGGGTTCAACAGCGACACCGACAGCGTAAAGATGATTTGCCGCCGCGCCGGCCACTGCTGTGACAATTTCGTCGCATCGTCTTCGTGCATTTCTGTGCGCCACGTCACCCAACCGATGTAGATCAGGAAGCACACGCCGAACACGCCGAGGACCAGCTTCACCCAGGGCAGGGTCAAGACCACGGCGGAGACGCCTAGCACCGCGACGAGGATCAAAGTGGTATCGGCCAGGGCCGCGGTTAACACCACGGGCAAGGCGCGGCGCAATTTTGGCTGCGTGGCCCCTTGCGAGAAGACAAACACGTTCTGTGGCCCCAGCGGCAGTATCAAACCAAAAGAGAGGAGGTAACCGTGAAGAAAAGCGGAGAGCATATCAAAACGGGGTACGAATTTGCATAGATTTCACCGCCAGGAAGAAAACTCCGTACTACCCAGGTTTAGCCAGGTCCCATTAAATATTGCAATACCCATAACGCGATCATTCCGACGCCGATCGTGATCAACGCATTCTTCGTCCGCCACGCGACCACCATCGCGATCAACCCGGCCAGCAAGCGTACATTATTCAGCGATACATCGATCTGGCTATTGCGATACAGCATCTCCGGCACGATGATGGCCGTCAACACTGCCGGCGGCACAAAGCGCAGTGCCCGCTGCATGACGAGAGGAATCTCAATGCGGCCCAACAGCACGATCGGGACAAGGCGAATCCCGAAGGTAACAAGGCCCATACCGATGATGATTGGCCAGAGGTTCATAGGGATCAGTTAATCAGGGATCAGTAATCAGGAAAGATGACCATTTGCGATCGCTCATTCCCCCTCTCCTGAAAGGCGCTGTTTCGTTTCAGGAGAGGGGGTCAGGGGGTGAGGCTGACGTTGCTCCATAATCATGCCAACCACGATCCCCGTGATTGCCGCTGCAAACAAACCCAGCTTGTACGGCCACGCATAACTGAACGCCGCCATGATGCCGGCCGAAACGGCGGCTGCCACACTAGCGCGATCCTTCAGATTCGGCACCACCAGAGCAATGAACGTCAGCGCCAGCGTAAAATCCAGGCTCCAGCTTTCAGGAATGAGTTGTCCCACGACGATGCCGATCGCCGTACTGATCTGCCACGACGCCCACAACGTGAAGCCTGCACCGAAGTAATACCAATGCTTGTTGAGGGCAGCCGAACTATCGGGTTGAGTGAAGCGCGTAATCGTGACGGCGTAGGCCTCATCGGTCAGCACATAGGCCAGCAGCACCTGCCATCTCAGCGGCACCTGTTTGATGAACGGCGCCACCGACGCGCTGTACAACGCATGCCGTAAATTGACCACGAACGTCGTCGCCACGATGACCAGGCCGCCCGCACCCTGAGCGATCAACTGCGTGCCGATAAACTGTGCCGAACCGGCAAACACGATCAACGACATCGACATCGCCAGGGCAGGCGACAAGCCCGCCTGCAGCGCCAACACGCCGTAAATCATGCCAAACGGCAAAACGCCGAGCAGGATCGGCAGCTCGGCCTTGCACCCGTTGAAGAACTCTGTGCGAGAAGAGGGCATAAGAAACTAGAGAAGCGTTCTGAGTGGAACGCAGTGACACTTGCACCGCGCTGCGTGCAGCGCAAGTGCGGTGAGTCGAAGAATGCGGATCTAATATACGCAGCATCCTTCGACTTCGTAGCAAGCGGCTCCGCTCAGGATGCGCGTGAATACTCTGCCGGGGCGAAGAAGACCAGTATCGTAAGATCGGCTTCTATCGAATGAAAGCGATGCTCGACCCGGGCCGCTACAAATACGATCGAGCCGGGGCCGACTGATCGATCTTCATCACCCACGCGAATCTGCGCCCGGCCCTCGACCACGTAGTATACTTCATCCTCGGTATGTGGACTCTGCGGATCGGCCCCGCCCGCAGGCAGGCGATAGAGTCCCAGCGACAATGCTGACTTGCGCAGGAACTCGAGATACAGTTTATCCGTTCGAGCATGTTCCTGCAAAAGCGCTGTCACTTCAAAAGCATCCATCGCCTGTTACCCTGCTTTTCGGCCACCTTGCGAACTTTCCTCACTCCAGGCCTGATCGCTCATGATCATCACTTTCCGGCAGGCGCCAGGGCCGCTTCCACTTTCACTTCCGTTTTCACGCGCGGTTTGCGATTCACTACGACGATGCCGCCCACCACCAAAGCCGCGCCCACGATCATGTTCCACGTCAATGGTTCATTCAGGAAGATCAGCCCCAGCACCATGCCGACCACCGGGAACACGTAGGTCACCAGGGAGGCGCGCGTCGGTCCTACGGCGTTGTTGAGGTAGAAGAACAGCAGATAGGCCACGCACAGACCTAACAAGCCCAGCCAGATCACGGCGATCCACGTCAACGGCGTCGAGGGGAGCACCAGCGGCTGATCGACGACGGGCGTGACGACCCACATCAGCCCGGTCGCTACGACCAGGATCATGGTCGATTGCACCACGGGCTTTGCGCCACGCAGATACCGGCGTGAAAAGATCAGAGCGACTGCATAACTCACCGTCGCCAGCAGTACAGCCAGCTCGCCTAAAATATCGTTCTGCCCGCTACTCGGTTGGAGGTTTTGCAGCACCAGCACGACCACGCCCACAAACCCGGTGATCAGACCTGCCAGTCGTGGAAGTGTGATCTTTTCATCGTGCAACCAGAAGTGCGCAATCACGATCACAAACAACGGCGTGGCCGCGTTGAGGATCGAAGCCAGGCCGGAATCGATCCTGGTTTCGCCCCAGGTGATCAACAGAAACGGCACGACCGTGTTGAAGACGCCCATGAACACAAACTTCAGGATCGTGGCACGATCGCGTGGAAAGTGTTGGCGTTGCAGGTACATCACGACCAGCAGGCCCAGCAAACCGAACGACACCCGAAACGTCACCAGCACGAACGGTGTGATGCTGGCCGCGCCGTCCACGCCGATTTTGATCCACAAAAACGACGAACCCCAGATCAATCCCAACAGGATAAAGGCAACCCATTCTTTCAGCTTCACGCTTTCCCCCTTCGCTCAATTCACTGCTTGGTGCGCGCACGCTTGGCGGCTGCCGGTTGTTCGGCTTTGGGCAATACATTGAGCGGCGCATTTTCTTTCAGCGCCCGCAACGCGATCATCGTTACGCTGTGCTGCACCGACACATGTCCCCGAATACGATTGAGTAGTGCATTCAACTCGCCAGGATCGCAGACGACCGTCTTGATGATCAGACAGTCTTCGCCGGCGACACCGTAACATTCCAAGATATCGGCGTCCTGGCTGATGGCAGCTAGTCCGGCATCGTACTTCTCGTCAAACGCGGCCGTCACCCGGATGAAAGCCGTCATCGTCTTGCCCAGCGCGGCTGGATCGATCTTGATTGTATAACCGCAGATCACGCCGCGCTGCTCCAGCTTCCGAATGCGCTCAAACACCGAAGGCGCCGTGAGGCCCACCTCGGTGGCGATGGCCGCATTCGTCATGCGCGCGTCGCGTTGCAATAGATCGAGTATCTGACGATCGATGTCGTCTAGTTGAGCCGTCATCATAGTGTACTTATTGCCAGGTGTGGATCGGCTGTTGGTTGGCGGGGTGTCTCGCCTAGTAATTCAATGACCAACGGCGTGTATCCCAAAGGTGACACCACGGCCGCAGCCTGTCGCATTTCAAGCGCGACTTCCTCGCCCCGCTTTAACACCAAGTCACGCCCATTCAGGGTGACCCAGGCCCGTCCCGATCGAACTCGCAGCCCCCGATAGTTCGATTTCACGCTCTGAACTTCGCCTCTCATCAACATCACCCGCAGCTGGGTTTTCGCACTCGACATTTGGGAATCCATGTCTAACCTCCTTTGGTCCTTTATGCTATATACCGACTATTGTAAGGCGAATTTCAAATTTGTCAATACAAATTAGGTATAATTAACAATTTCTCTAATCTTATTCGGTGGATACTGGAATGGAAGCGCCTTCCAGTTGAAGCAGCCACGCCTTAGTTTGCAGGCCACCGCCACCCGAATAGCCATGCAGCGAACCATCGGAGCCAAGCACGCGATGGCACGGGATCACAATTGGGACGGGGTTATGCCCCAGCGCCTGCCCCACGGCCCGCGAGGCCTGCGGTTTCCCAATCGCTTTGGCGACCTCTCCATAGGTCAGATATTTGCCGCGCGGAATCTTCAATGCGATCGTCAACACCCGTCGTTGAAACTCGCTCATCGTGCTAAAATCCAACGGCAGATCGAACTTCGTCCGTTGCCCTTCCAAGTACTCCTTTACCTGCTTCATCGCTTCCGCCACCGCATCGTCCGATCGGATCAACGTCGCCCGCATTCGGTGCGAGACACGCGCCACAAACTCCTGCTCGCTCAACCCAAAGTCCAGCGCCACCAACCCTCGATCGTTTACGGCCACGAACAACGATCCCACTCGCGTCCGGGGCGCGTAACCGTAATAGACGATCTTTCCCTTGGCCGCCATCAATGCCCTGCGCAATTTGGCCTGTGCCTGCTTCGTCGCTAGCGCACTCGGCGCAGCATACACAGCATCGAGCGCCTTCAGTACTTTTTTATCCCACTCAAATTCGGGCGTCATCTCGCTCGCCTCCTTCATCCGTTTGAATCCGTTTTGAACCCAGTGTTATCCGTTTATCCGCTTCGCCGCAGGCATCCGTTGATTCGTAGACTCGCTCTCATTCGTTGACACCCAACCGCGCCTGCAATTTTTTCACCGCCTGATAGACGTTCGCCCGCGCAGCGGCCTCCGTACAGTCCAGTGCTGTGGCGATGTCGGCGTAGCTCAGTTCCTGATACTTTCGCATGATCAACGCCGCTCGTTGTTGTGCAGGCAGCTCCTCCACCGCACGCGCCACAGCCGCCAGCAGCACCTGCTGCTCAACCCGATCGGCTGTCGACACCTCGTTGGCCTGCCGATCGGGATCGAGCTCAGTCGTGTGGGCTTCACGGCGCGTTCTGCGCTTCCATTGGCTACGCGCGGCATTCGTCGCGATCTTGTACAACCACGCCCGATAATTCGTCCCGGCCCGCACGCGCCCATACGAGCGGAACGCGCGCAGGAACGTCTCCTGCAGACAATCCTCGGCATCGACTGCATCCCGCAGCATGCGCCACACGTACGCGAAAATCTCCGCGCTGTGTCGTTCTACCAAGTTTTCGAAATCTGGTTTCACCATGACCCCGCCTGTTGTGCGTCTCTATCAAATATAACCCCGTAGCGTCGATTTTGTGAAATGGCAAGAAAAACCACGGAGACACCGAGGCGCAGAGATTTTTATTTCTCCGTGTCCCGGTGACTCCGTGGTTCGTCAGCACACTAGTCGTAATTCGTACTTATTCACTCATCGGTTGTTTATCCGTTGAAGACCGCTCCTCCGCCCCATGTCCCGCCAGCGCGATGAACACATCCTCCAGCGTCGGCTCCACCTGCTCCACCTGTGCATTCGCAAATCCCCCGCTCACCATTGCCGTACGCAGCGCTTCTGCCGTGTGCGCGTCCGGCGCGGTGATCGCCCGCAGTCGATCGCTGGCCAGTCCCGCGCGCACCACGCCCGGCACCTGGTGCAGCGCCGACAAAGCCGCCACCAGTGACGCTGCGCCGTGATCGGGTGTCACATCCCAGGCCGCGCCCGGTAGCGCGCTGGCCTTCAACCCGCTCGGTGTATCCAACGCCAGCAGCTGGCCGCGAAACATGATGCCCACCCGATGGCAGTGTTCGGCTTCATCCATGTAATGCGTCGTCACGAAGATCGTCACGCCGCGCTGTGCCAGATCGTAAATTAAATCCCAGAAGGCGCGCCGTGCCGATGGATCGACGCCGCTCGTCGGTTCATCCAGGAACAGCAGCTGCGGTTGATGCACCAGTGCCGTACCCAGCGCCAGCCGCTGCCGCCAACCGCCGGATAAATCGCCGGCCAATTCTCTCTCGCGTTCCTGCAAATGCAGCAACTCGATCACCTCGCGCACCCGATCGGCCCGCGCGCGGCGCGGCACGCCATAGATGCCTGCGTAAAAATCCAGATTCTCACGCATCGTCAGTTCATCATACAGGGCGAATTTCTGCGACATGTAACCGACCAACGGACGGATCGCTTCGGCCTGCGTACGAATGTCGAAGCCCAGCACACGCGCGCTGCCAGCGCTCGGCTGCAACAAGCCCAGCAGCATGCGGATCGTCGTCGTCTTGCCGGAACCGTTCGGGCCGAGATAGCCCAGCACCTCACCCGCCTGCACGTCAAACGAGACGTGATTGACCGCGGTGAACTCACCGAACTTCTTAGTTAGATTCAAAACCTCAATGACCTTGTCACTCATCGCTCGTCACTCGTCACTCACCCGGTATGGGGCTGCGCAGGCTACGATTCCAACAATTCGATGAACACATCTTCAAGAGTCGCCGGGATCGATCGGATGCGCTGCACCGTAACGCCTTGTGTCTGCAAAGTCTGTGGCAGCTGCGCCAGCACCCGATCGGCTTTACCGACCTTCACACGCAAATGCAGCCGATCGCCAAACACCTGCACATCTTCCACGTCGGTGGCTGAGGTGGCCACACGCCGTAACGCCTCGCGCGGCTCACCCGCCAACTCCAGGATGCGCCCATTCAAGCGGGCGGCCACTTGCCCTGGTGTATCTTCGACGATCATCCGGCCGCGATGGATGAAGCCCACGCGCGTGCAGCGTGCTGCTTCGTCCATATACGGCGTACTGATCAATACCGCCACGCCTTCCTGACTGACGATGCGGATGATCAATTGCCAGAAATCCTGCCGTGTCACCGGATCGACGCCGCCCGTGGGTTCATCCAACAGCAGCACCCGCGGTCGATGCACCAACGCCGTCGCCAGGCCCAGTTTCTGCTTCATGCCGCCCGAGAGGTGGTCGGCCAGCCGATCGGCAAACTCGGCCAGCCCCACAAATGCCAGCACCTCTTGCGTGCGGGATTTCCACGCAGTCGTCTGCCTGTCGTGCATCTCGGCGAAGAAGCGCAGATTTTCCATCACCGTCAGATCGCCGTACAGGCTGAAGCGCTGCGCCAGATAACCGATCTGCGCGCGGGCCTCTTCGGGATACTTGGCCACATCACAACCTCGGATTGACACGCTGCCCTGATCGGCTTGAAATCCGCCGCAGATCAGGCGCATCGTCGTCGTCTTACCGGCGCCATCCGGCCCCACCAACCCGTAGATCTCACCTTCCTGCACGGTCAGATTCAACCCAGCGACGGCCTGGCTGCTCCCGAAAGATTTGTGTAAGTTCTCAACCGTGATGGCAGTCATCATAGCCACCTGATCCAGTGGAAGCCAACGAGCGATGTGCAAATCAACACCGTTCGTTCCTCGCTTACGCACTGCTCGTTACTCACTGAAGAACACATCCGCCGGCATGCCCGGTTTCAACTTGCCGCCCGCATTATCCACCGCTAATTTCACCGCGAACACCGTCGTCGCGCGGCTTTCAGCGGTTTGTACGTTGCGCGGGGTGAACTCCGCTCGATCGGCAATGCGCGTTACTTTAGCCGTAAAGGCCTGATCGGGAAATGAATCGACCCTCACGCGGACCGCCTGCCCCAGAGTGATTTCGCCATAGCGATTTTCCGGGATGTAGACCGTCATATAGAGCTGACTGGTCTCTCCGATAGTCAAGAGCGCCGCACTGGGCAACGCCATCTCACCCGGCTCGATCGCGCGACGCAGCACCACGCCAGCCCGAGGTGCGCGCAACGTCAGCTTATCGATCTGGGCTTGTAACGCAGCGGCCTGGGCCTGAGCGGCCTCAATCTGCGCTCCTGCTCCGTCGAACTGCGCGGCAGCCGCATCGATTTGCGCCTGCGCCGCGGCCAGCTGCTCGGTGCGCGTGCCACTTTTGAGCAGATCCAGCTGCGCCTGCGACATATCCTGCTGCGCTCGAGCGGCTTCAATACGCGCCTGCGCGGCGCTGACTTCGTTCTTCGTGGCGCCGGACTTGATTTGATTCAAGCGCGCCACCGCCGCATCATAGGCTCCTTGCGCCGCCAGCTGCGCCGCACGAGCCTGTTCTTCGCGCTCGCCCAAAGCGGGACATACTTCGCCGCGGCCGGGCACCGTAACGCATTGCATGGTCTTGTCATGCAGATCGGTCGCCACCTTAAGCTGCGCAGCGGCTTGTGCGACAGCCGCTTCCACGGTCGCAATATCACCACCGCGTGCACCCGCTTTCAATTGAGCCAGCTGGGCCTGCGCCGCGGCGACGTTGGCCTCGGCTGTTCTTACCACTTGCTCTGACGCTGCAATCTGTTCTTCCAGCGGCCCGGACTTTAGCAAATCATAGTTCGCCTGCGCCGCCTGCCGCTGCGCTTGAATGACGCGCTGTTGTGCTTGTGCCGCCTGAATGTTAGCCTGAGATTGTCTCAGCTGCGCTTGCAACAAAGTGTCATCCAGCTGCACCAGGGGTTGATCTTGTTGCACCAGCTCACCCTCGGCCGCCAGTACCTCAACCACCCGGCCACCGATTTCCGGCGCAACGACGACGTCCGTGACCTCGATCGTGCCGGAGGCCTTCAGGCCCAGCTCCTGTGCGGCAGCGCGCTGGGTGAACCAGTACACGCCCAACACCGCTACCACGACAATCAAGATGATGGGGATAAAGCGTAAACGAGTCTTCATGTGAACCTCCTGAAGCACTGGCCTATCACGGTCGGATAATAGCCAGTGCCAATCTGCCTGCATAGGTTTCCAGTTCGGCCCGACTGGGTGCTGCCGGTAGCCCTTCGGACTTCAGCATCATGCCAATCATCCGCGGATGGCGCTGGAGTCGCAGTTCGAGAAAGTCGGCGATGAGCACGGGATCGGTCACGGGTTGAGCCATTCCAGAAAATTGGCGGGACTTCACGCGGACGGTAACGCGCGGGCTTGCTAAAAGGTTCTGAAACCAATCGGCGCGCGTGCCTTTGGAAGAGCCGACATAGATCGCCCCATCCACCTCTTCGTATTGAAGCGCCGTCACTCTGGGCAAGCCCGATTTGCGGCCGGTGGTGGTGAGCAGCAGAATCAACCGGCCAATCAACGGGCCTAAGCCAAGGGCGTAAAACGTCTTTATCAAACGAACATCCGGCGGACGAAGTTGTTTGCGTTTCATGGGACTCCTTTTGGACTTCCGGCTCTTCCGGCTTCGACAGGGCGATGGCATAAGGCTGCTAGCGCTGCGGCACTACAACCCGTGGTTCCGGCAGCCCCATGCCGGAAGATCCCGTTCAACCCGGAAGAGCCGGACTTCCTTAGAACGATCGCTGCTGATCATGGAGCGCCAATACCTCCGGCGTAATCAAGTGCGCTGAGCTGGCTTTCTGGGTGCACGTATAGCGTGCGGCGATTTGCCCGCGCCGGATCGAATCTTCCAAGGAATAGCCGTCCAGCACGTAGCTGCTCAAGAAGCCTACGGCCAGCCCGTCGCCCGCGCCGTTGGTGTCGATCACGGGCTGGTCCATGTGGATCGGATCGAAATAGCAAATGCCCGCACGCGTGCCCAACGCACAGCCCCGCGCCCCCATCCCTGACACGACGATTAACTCCGGCTTCCACTTCAGCAACTCATCAATCAATGGCGCCGGGTCTGCCTGATTGACGGCTGAGAAAAAAACGATGTCGGCCGCTGCGATGAAGTCATCACGATAACCATCGCGCAGCTGCAGCACATCTTGCAGATCGCACGCGAGGGTGACGCCCTGCTCTTTCGCGATCGGGAGCAGCATGCGCGCCCAGTTGGGGATGTTGAAATGCGCCAGGCGGCTTGCGGCCAACACCGATCGGCACACGGCCCGATCGGGTTGCAGCTGCATGTGGCTCTTGCCGTCGTAGAAATTCTTGCGCCGCCCGTCGCGATACATGAAGTTGACGCTGCGGCTCGTCCCCGCCGGATCGACGAACATTGCCGCTAAATCGATGCCGTCTCGCGTGAACTCCTCGCGAATGAAGCGCCCGCTGAAGTCATCGCCCACGTAGCCGATGAAGGCCGTGCGCCAACCCAGCTGCGCGTATCCACGGCTGGCATACCCGCCCGCCTGCCCGATATAGTCCAGGTCTTCCGTGAAGTTCGACTCGCGGCTGAAGTCAGGCTCGTCGGCCTGAAAGTACACATTCGTATCGATGCCCACATTGCCGACTACGACCACATCCCAATGCTTTTGTGTCATACGCTCTTGCCCTCACTCGCGCCCGCGTAAATTAATCCAACCGCTTATGGAAGCGCCGCGCCGCGATGCCCATCACCAGCAATCCAAAGATCGCCAATGCTATTACTTCCGGAAACACAGCCGCCAACCCGACGCCTTTGATGACAATCGAACGCACAATAATCAAGAAGTAGCGCAGCGGCACCAGATAGCTCAACGCTTGCAGGAAGGGCGGCATGGCGGCCAGCGGGAAGAAGAAGCCTGACAGGAAGATCGCCGGCAATTGAATGAGAAAGGCCAGCAGCATCGCCTCAAACTGCGTCCGCGCGATCGTCGAGATGAGCAAACCGATACCCAGCGTACTGACCAAAAACAACGCCGACAAAACCAGCAATAAACCGAGGTCGCCCGTGATGGGAACTTTGAACCACAACGTGCCGATGATCAATACTTCCAGCAAATTGAAGAACGCGATCAAGGTGTAAGGTGTGAGCTTGCCGACCACCAGTTCCCAGGAACGAATGGGCGTGATGATGAGCTGCTCGATCGTGCCGCGCTCCCGCTCACGCACGATCGAAGTGGAAGTTAACAGCACCGCCATATACTGCAGAATCGTGCCGATGAGCGCCGGAATCATGAAATAGGCGCTGACGAGATCGGGGTTGTACCAGACCTGGGTGCGGACTTCGACCGGCGCTTCGATCGAGCCGCCCTGGCCGCGCGTCTCCAGCGTGGCGCGCAGCACCGCCGTGGCCTTGGCCTGCCCGATCAAGGTGGCCGCCGACAGTGCCGTGGCCGCGATGGTGGGATCGGAACCATCCAGGATAAAGGCCACCTGCGCCTGTTCGTGGCGTGCCAGGCGTTGCCCGTAATCCGGC
Source organism: Thermoflexales bacterium (assembly GCA_030834825.1). Lineage (GTDB taxonomy): Bacteria > Chloroflexota > Anaerolineae > Fen-1058 > Fen-1058 > Fen-1058. Next base: position 18,749 of record JAUQXC010000940.1, on the reverse strand, counting down.
GGGATGATCAACCCGGCGCGCGCCTGCCCGCTGTCGATGAGCCACTGCAGTTCTTCAGGTGAGCTCACGTCAAAATCAAACCGGAAGTAATCGGCGGCGCGGTAGGCGTCGATCAACTCGCGGGCAGCCACAGAACGATCCTGATCAAAAATCGCCGCCGGGATGTTGCGCACATCGTTGGTGGCCGCATACCCCAGCAGGAACAACATGAGGATGGGCATGATAAACATGATCACCAAGGTGCGCGGATCGCGGATGATTTGAATGAACTCTTTGTAGATGATGGAACGCAAGCGTGAATTGATCATGCTGACCACTTTCATTCGCCGGCCAGAATCCCGTGCAGGTAGATGTCGATGAAATAGTCGAAGGCACCGCTCTTCATTTCTGCCGGCAACAGGTTGCCGATGAGCAGATCGGTGATGAAGTAGGAAAAGAACAAGCCGATAAAGGAGCGCAAAATAATCGGCAGGGGAATCTCGCGCAGTGGACCGTGCACCGCTTGAAAGCGTTGGGCAAACTCCATCAAGGGCGGAAAGAGGGTGTCGAACATCATGGGGATGTGTTTGGCTTCAAACTCCACCAGCTCGATGAGCAGCAAATTCAGGAACTCCTGATTTTGACTGAGTTCAGCAATCATGCGTCCTGCCGCATCCCGCACCAACACCTCGACCGTGGCGCCCTGCGCAGATTGTATGGCGGGCAGCACAATGAGGAACGGATGCCGTTCCGCCAAGATGGCGACAAAGATGTCTTCTTTGCTGCCAAAATGGTTGTAGATGCCGCCCAAGGCCAGCCCGGCTTCATCCGCAATCGCCCGCATGGACGTGCCATGAAACCCTTGGCTGACAAATAAGCGTTTAGCCGCATCGAGCAGTACCGCACGTGTGCGCTCGCCCTTGGTGGTCGGCTCAGCGGGCGGAGTTATGGCCATTGTCAGGGATGTTTTTTGCTTTGAGAGGGAACGTTTGGCTGGCATGGGTACCCCACATGAAAAAGTATGAACGTTCGTTCATATTATAAGCGTATGAGCAACTTTGTCAAGAGGTAATTTTTGGTTTGCAGAAAGTTGGGCTTTTGGGTGCTTTTTTTAGAATCTGAGCGATTTAAAGATTATTGGTCTCGTGCTTACCCACTGACAGCCGGATTTTTGTGCTGAAAATCACAAACGTGCTGAATAGCGTAGACAAAGCATGACATTTTTCAGAACCGGTTTTTCCCAATTAGCGGTAATCTTCTTTGGTTTGAGGTGTTAACAACTTGGAGGTAGAAAGTATGAGTTTCTTGTTTGCGGCCCTGACCGTCGCCATGTTGCTCTGTGCCTTCCTGGCATTTCGGGCAAGGCACTTAATCGTTTCGGCGTTGTGGCTGGCAGGGTGCAGCGCGATCCTTTCGATTTTGATGTATCTGCTGGGCGCCTACTGGATCGCTGTGATTGAACTCAGTGTGGGTGCCGGGTTGGTGACGGTGCTGTTCGTGTTCGCGATCAGCATTGCCGGCGATGAATCGGCCGAGTTCAGATCGAGCATTCCCCGCCCGATCGCCTTGATCATTTCCCTTGTCTCGATCATCCTACTCGGCTTCATGACTATCTCCTCACTGATTGCGCTTCCGCCGGCAACTGAAGCGACTTTCTCCGAAGTACTCTGGCAACAGCGCGGTCTGGACATGCTGGTGCAAAGCGGCCTACTGTTCGCCGCGGTCGTCGGCATACTGGGGTTGCTCTCTGAAGCCAAGGTTCCGGTGGAAGAGAAGAAGACCGCGCCTGCGAAGGAGTTACAGGCGGGCCGCCCTGTAGTGAAACCTGCAACCGCCGCAGCTCGCGAGGCGAAAGCATGACTACACTTCAAATCGCCGTGATAGGGGTGTTGGGATTGATCGGGATTGGGTTGTATGGCCTGTTGATCGCTCGCAATCTGATTAAGGTCATCGTAGCGTTGCAAGTGCTGGTGAAAGGCGCGCTGCTGGCATTGGTGGCGGCCGGCCTGGCCAGTGGCAAGCTCAATCTGGGACAGAGCCTGGCCGTGATGGTGATCGTGGTCGATACCGTCGTCGCCGTTATTGGATTGGCGCTGGCGCTTCAGGTGAAGCGGCGCATGGGAACGCTCGATATCAAGGATTTGTCGACGTTGAAGAAGTGATACGTACTGTGTAAAACGTAATGCGTAAGCGGCTTATTACGTTTTACGCCTCACGAGGCTCACATGATTCAAGCATTGATTCTCCTCACAATGGGTTTGCCCTGGCTGGGTGGACTGGCCGTGTGGTTGACGACAAACAAACACCCGCGGGCACAACACACACTGGCTGTCGTGTTTGCTGTAGCCACCGGTAGCGCTGCGTTGTTGCTGCTGCCATATGCCTCTGCCACTCCGGCGATTGTGATCCCCTTGGGCGGCCTTTTCGGTGATCTCACTTTCACGCCCGACGGCCTGAGCGTGTTCCTCGCAATCATCGCGACCGTGGTCGGCTCACTGGCCGTTATCTTCTCGGTAAATTATATGCACGGCGATAAACAGCTGGGGCGCTATTATGAGCTGGTGTTGTTGTTCATCGGCGCAATGGCGGGTTTGGCGTTGACCGGCAGCCTGTTGTTTCTGTTTGTGTTCTGGGAAGTCACGGCCTTCTGCTCGTTCGCGCTGATTGCCTTCAATAACGATGATCCCAAGGCAGTGGCGGGGGGGATCAAGGCCCTGATTATCACCTCGCTCGGTGGGGTGGGGTTGCTCAGCGGGGCCTTGATCATCTATGCCCAGACGGGCAGCTATCAGATCGCCGCTTTTCTCGAAAGGGCCGAAACACTGCCGAAAGAGGTCCTGGCGCTGGTCGCGTTTGGATTCCTCATTGCGGCGGCGGCCAAATCGGCACAGTTTCCGTTCCAGACATGGTTGCCCGATGCAATGGAGGCACCCACGCCAGTCAGCGCTTTGATCCACGCGGCGACGATGGTCAACGCTGGCGTGTATCTGTTGGCGCGTTTCTTCCCCGCATTTGAGGGAGTGGCCGGCTGGACAACCGCCGTGATGATCGTGGGGTTACTCTCTGCGTTGCTGGCGGGACTGATGGCATTGGTGGCGACCGACCTCAAGCGTGCGCTGGCTTATTCGACCGTAAGCCAATTAGGGTACATGGTGTATGCCATCGGCGCGGGTGGGGTGTATGCCAGTCAGTTCCACCTGCTAAGTCACGCTGTCTTCAAGGCATTGCTCTTCCTGGCCGCCGGCGCCGTGATTCATGGCGTGGGCACACGCGATATGCGCCAGATGGGTGGACTCGGCTCGCGGATGCCTTTCACGCGCACGGTGTTCGTGATCGGGGCGCTGGCCCTGGCCGGTATTCCCATCTTCAATGGCTTCTGGAGTAAGGAATTGATTTTGGAAGCCGGCCTGCATGAAGGTTCGCTGTGGGCTTACGGTGTGGCGTTTTTCTGCGCAGGCCTGACAGCGCTGTACACCCTGCGCATGGTTTATCTGGTGTTCTTCGGTAAGCCGCGCAGTCACCTCCACGCGCACGATGCACAGCCGGCGATGAAAGTTTCGCTGGGGTTGTTGGCCCTCGGCTCCGTGACGACGTGGTTGTTAGCCGGACCGTTGAGTGAGCTACTGAAGAGCACGCTGCCCTTCCATGAGTTTCACGAGCTCCGCACTGGGGGAATGATCCAGGAAGTCATTACCCAGCCCGCGACGCTCGCCGCTCTGGCCGTGATTGTCGCTGGTGGGCTGTTGTGGTGGCAACGCCAGCGATTGACAGGCCTCACCAGGATGCTGCAGGGTCTTGCGCGGATGGCGACGAACAGCTTCGGCTTCGAGGCGATCAATCGCGGCGTGATCCGCGTAACGCAAAGCACCGCAGAAGCGCTGCGGGTGACACAGACGGGGCTGCTCAGTTGGAACGTAGCCGGGATCGCGATCGGCTTGATCGTGGTGCTAATCCTACTGGCCTGGGGGAAGTAGCCATGAGCACGGAACAATTCGCACTGGACAATGTACTGTTGTGGTTGATCGGACTACCCCTGGTGGCTGCCCCACTAGTCTATTTCGCGGGCCGCTTGTTCAACCTTGGGCGCTGGGCCGCACTTGGCGTGATCGGGTTGACGTGGATCCCGTTCGTGATTGCCGCACAACAAGTAGGCACCGGATCGATCAGCCTGGTTGTCGAAGGGATGACGCTGCGCATGGACGGGATCAGCCTGGTGCTGGCGGCCATTGCGTTGAGCCTGGGCACGCTGGTGGTGGTGTACTCCAATCGATATGTTGCGCATGAAGAGAACGAAGACAAATACTATCCCATGCTGGTGGCACTGATCGGTGTGATCACCGGTTTGGGTTGCGCGACGGATCTATTCAATCTGTGGGTGTGGTTCGAAGCAATGGCGATCTCATCGTATCTGCTCGTCGCGTTCTATCGCGATCAACCGGCGTCACTGGAGGCCGGCTTGAAGTATCTGGTGCAGAGCGCGGTCGGATCGGTGTTGGTGCTGTTGGGGATGGCACTGGTGCTGGCGCTGACGGGGACGATGAATCTGGCCGAGATTCGCGCCGTGGCGGGACAGCCGGCAACCCCCGGTTTGCCGCTACTTGCGGCGGGCGCCTTGTTCGTCATTGGGTTTGGCGTGAAGGCCGCGCTGGTGCCGATGCACACGTGGCTGCCCGACGCGCACTCCCAGGCGCCCAGTGGGATCAGCGCCATGCTGTCGGGCGTGGTGATCGAAGCAGGGTTGATCGCCTTGTTGCGCGCGGTCGCTTCGTTGGCCGGTGTGACGTTGTCGTGGGGTGTGCTGCTGATGGGCTTCGGCGCGTTGAATATGCTGGCGGGAAATTTGCTGGCGCTGCGCCAAAAGCATGTGAAGCGCATGCTGGCGTTCTCCAGTTTGAGCCATATGGGTTATATGCTGCTGGGGCTGGGCATCGCCGTTTATGTGGGCCAGAGCGCAGCGGCCGCTGGTAGTTTCTTCCACTTGATTAATCATGGTTTGATGAAGGGACTCGCCTTCCTGGCAGCGGGCGCGTTGTTATACGTGCTGTTCATCAAGACCGGCGATCATCACTCGCCGCTGACGATCAGCGATCTGGGTGGTGCGGCACGCAAATACCCGATCGTGGCCTTGACGTTGAGCATCGCTGCCTTAGGGCTGGGTGGGCTGCCACCGTTTGCCGGGTTCATGTCCAAGTGGCAAATCTTCGTGGCCGGCTTCGAGACGCAGAACATCGTGATCGATCTGCTGGTGATTTTCGCCGCGTTGAACAGCGTGCTGTCATTGGCTTATTACGCGCCGATCGTGAACGCCGTCTATCGGCAAGAGCCAAGTGAAGCGGTGACGCGCGGGCAGGCGCTGTCGTGGACGATGAGCCTGCCCTTGATTCTACTGGCTGTCGCGATCGTGATCCTGGGCCTCTGGCCGAGTTTGTTGGCCTGGCTGACAGGGCCAGCCGGTACGGCGCTAGTCAAAGCCTTTGGCGGATAAAGGATTTCAACATGCAAATCATACTTACTCCACCCGTGGCCTTCATTCTGTATTTGGTGTTGGCCGCGAGCTTATTTGGCGTGGGACGACTGCTGGCAGGCAGGAGCAATCCTTCAAAAGAGAAGTCCAGCATCTATGCCAGCGGCGAGGCTTCACCGCTCACTCGCTCGCTGCCGGGTTATCGCGGCTTCTTCGTCATCGCCCTGTTCTTCGCCATGTTGCACCTGGGCGTGTTGATCCTGGGCAGCGGCGGCAACTCGCCCATTTCGATCGTGTATTTGATCGGGTTGATGCTGGCCCTGGTCGTGTTGATCATTGGCTAAAGCCTGACGCGTGATGAGTGAATGGCTCATCACCTCTGGGTCTTGGAGGAATATCACATGTCACTCAATTTGACTGAAACCTGGGAACACACCCTCGACGCGCTGCGCACCTGGGCGCGCATCAATTCGCCATGGGCCATCCACTACAACAGCGGATCGTGCAACGGCTGCGACATCGAGATTCTGGCAACGCTGACACCGCGCTACGATCTGGAGCGCTTTGGCGTGAAGCTGCAAGGCAGCCCGCGCCATGCGGATGTGTTGATCTGCACCGGGCCGGTGACGCTACAATCGCGCGATCGGTTGAAACGCATCTACGAGCAGATGCCGGAACCGAAGTTCGTGGTGGCCGTTGGCGCTTGCGCGATCTCGGGCGGCGCGTTCCAGGTCTGCTACAACGTCGTCGGCCACATCGATGAAGTGATTCCGGTCAATGCGTATATTCCCGGCTGCCCGCCCCGGCCGGAAGCCATCATCGACGGTATGGTGAAGCTGTTGCAGAGCTTGCAACCCCAGCCAGAAGTAATGGTCAGTTAGAAATTGGAAGTGGGAGAGTGGTGGTCGGCGCCCAAGGCGGCGCGCTGTTTTTCCAACCTCCATCTCCAGAGGAGCACACATGAGAGCAGTTCTCGTTTTCATCGATGGCATCATTTGCGATTACCGCCAGCGACAGCACTTGAGTGGCGCGCCGGACTTTTTCAAGCGCGAAGTCCTGCTGAAAGATGCGCCGACGCCGGATAGCGTGCGCTGCTTGAAGGAATTAGCGCAGCGCTACAAACTGGTCTATCTCACCGCACGCCCCGAGACTGCGCAGGCCGCCACGGAAGAATGGCTTAACGCCATGAATTTTCCGCAGGGACCGGTTTACAGCGGGCTGACCCTGGCCGATCGACTGGCGTTGGCCCCAGGGCTGCGTCAGGAGTTCCAGTTTGAAGCCGGTCTGGGCACGCACTGGAAAGACAATAACCTACACCTCGAGCTGGGCTGTAAGAGCATCATCTTGAAAGAGTGCGAAGTCGATTGGGAAATCGTGCGGAATCATCTACTGGGGCAGGCGCACCGTGCGCTGCATCAAGCGATGGGTCTGTTGGAACCGCGCGCGCTGAAGATCGTCGAGTCGGCGGCGCACCGCGCCGATGCCTACTTGGACGCCGGGCGCTTGCTGCCTGCGGTCAAGTCGCTGCACGAAGCCCGCTGGGGATTCTTGACCGCGATCACGGGGCTTGACGATTTGAAGGCAAACGAGTTTGAGGTGCTCTACCACTTCGTCAATGGCACAGCCAACGTAAACCTGCGCGTGCGCATTCCGCGCGATAGTGCGGCGATTCCCAGCGTGTGCGGCGTCATTCCGGCAGCGACGTTCTTCGAGCGCGAGTTGGGCGAGATGTTCGGCATCGAAGTCATGAACACGCCGAATCCCGATCGCTTGTTCCTGCCTGACGAGTGGCCCACGGATGCGCCGCCATTGCGCAAGGATTTTGTAATGCCACAACTGCAGTAGACAGGAAGCGGTTAAACCAGGATTACGCATGACTCTTTACTCAGCACACCTATAGAAGGTAACCTATGCTAGCTCTTGAAAAGTTCATCGTTCCGATCGGCCCGCAACACCCTGCCCTGAAAGAGCCGGGCCATTTTGAATTTGCCGTCGACGGCGAGACCGTGACTTCGGTCAATGTGCGCCTGGGCTACGTGCATCGCGGCATCGAGAAAGCGACCGAAGATCGCAACTGGGCCCAGAATCTGTATCTGCTTGAGCGCATCTGCGGCATCTGCTCGCACACGCATGCACTCTGTTATTCGCTGGGGGTGGAAGCCCTGGCCGAAGTGACCGCGCCACCCCGTGCACAGGTGATTCGATCGCTGGTCGCCGAGCTGGAACGCGTGCACAGCCATTTCTTGTGGCTGGGCGTGGCCGCACATGAAGGCGGCTTTGATACGTTGTTCATGTACAGTTGGCGCGACCGCGAAACGATCATGGACGTACTGGAAGGATTGACCGGTAACCGGGTGAATTATTCGGCTAACGTACTTGGCGGCGTGAAATTCGATGTGGACGAGAAACAACGCGCTGCCATCCAGCGTGGCGTCGATTACTTGGAAGAACGCACCCACCACTATTACAAAGTCGTCACCACCGATAGCACCTTCATCCGCCGGACGCGCGGGGTGGGCACACTCACGACCGCACAAGCCGAGCACGTGGGTGTCATCGGTCCCATGGCGCGCGCCTCGGGGATTGCGCGCGACGTCCGCGTGGACGCACCCTACGCAGCCTACAATCTGTTCCCAGTCAACGTGGTGGTTGAAACGGCCGGCGATCTGGAAGCGCGCTTTGTGGTGCGCTTGAAGGAGTTGCTTGAAAGTTACCGCCTGATCCGCGAGATGGTGGACAATCTGCCGCCCGGCGACTTGACGGTGCGCATGCCGCGCAAGGTCAAAGAAGGCGAGGCGATCAGCCGCATCGAGGCGCCGCGCGGTGAAGCTTTTTACTTCATTAAGAGCAACGGCGGCGAAAAGCCGGAGCGCGTCAAGGTGCGCACGCCCAGCCTGTGCAACTTCATGTCCATCATCGCCACCGCGCCGGGCCATCAGCTGGCCGACATGCCGATGATTCTGGCGGGCATTGATCCCTGTTTTTCGTGCAATGACCGGTAATGATAAGTGACGAAGTGAAGTGCGATTCAGGTGGTGTTGCTCAGCACGCAGCACTGGCTATTCAAGAAATTTCCGAGGCTTTATGATGGAGATCATTCAACCAATCATCACCCTGTTATTCTTCCCCGCCGGACTGTTCGTCATGGGCAACGGGCTGGCTTATCTGTGGGTGGATCGCAAACTGGTGGCGCAGTATCAGAACCGCATCGGGCCGCGCTGGTTCCAGCCACTGGCCGACGTGGTGAAGCTGCTCAGTAAAGAAGAGATCGTCCCGACGGGTATTGAGGCCTGGCTCTTCAACGGTCTGCCGCTGCTGGCTCTGGCCTGCGCATTGACCGCGGCTGTGTATGTGCCGCTGGTCGGATTGCAGCCCGCGTGGAGTTTTCAGGGCGATCTGATCGTCACAGTGTATCTGCTGAGCGTAGTAACGATGAGCCTGGCGCTGGCCGGCGCCAACACCGCCAATCGCTTCTCGCTCATTGGGGCAGTGCGCACGCTGACACAGCTCTTTTCCTATGAAGCGCCGTTCATGCTGGCACTGTTGGGACCCGCGCTGGTCGCGGGGAGCTGGCAGATCAGCACGATCAACGCCTTCACCGGTCAACACTGGCTTATTCTCACCCAACCGATCGGCTGTGTGGTGGCCCTCGTCGGCTTGATGGGCAAGCTGGAACTGCCGCCTTTTGATGCGCCAGAAGCCGAAACCGAAATCGTCAAGGGCGCGTTGACGGAATACGGCGGCCGCGGGTTAGCGTTGTTCCAATTAGCCAAGGCGGTCGAGCTGGTGGTGGGCTTGACGCTGATTGCGGCCTTCTATCTAGGCGGCATCGGCAACCCGATCGAGTTCTTCGTCAAGACGCTGGCGATCTTGCTGGTGCTGGCCGGGCTGCAATCCCTGTTTGCCCGCTTCCGCATCGAGCAAACCGCCAAGTGGTGGCGCTTTGCCGCGCTGTTGTTGCTGGTGCAGTGGTTAATCATCGCATTATTAGGAGGCAAGACCTTATGAATTTCCAAGTGGCAACCATGTTGAGTGATATTTTGAAGTCGCTGTTCAAACGGCCGATTACCGAGAACTACCCGTACGAGCGGCGTTCCACCCCCGATCGACTACGCGGCCAGTTGGCGTGGAATCCGGAAAAGTGCACGGGCTGCAACCTGTGCAGTAAGGACTGTCCATCGAACGCGATCGAGGTGATTACGATCGACAGAAAGGCCAAGCGCTTCGTCATGGAGTATCACGCCGATCGCTGCACCTACTGTGCACAATGCGTGCAGAACTGCCGCTTCGACTGCCTGAGCTTGTCGCACGAACATTGGGAACTGGCGGCGCTAAGCAAACAACCGTTCAACATGTACTACGGGAAGGCTGAAGATGTCCAGACCCACCGTAAGAAGTTGGCTGAGTCAAAAATGCCCAAACCCGATCCCGTTACGGCTTGAGCAAGCAGGTTGTATTCCACAGCCGGAGTGGATCGCGGTCCACTCCAGCTGATTGTTGGCGCAGTTCAAACGCCGCGCAAATAGTGCACCCCGGCATGGCATCCGCACGAATGGCTCTTCCGACTTGCGCGGGGTTATTGTTGATTGCTCCCGCTGGATTGCCAAATCCAGCGGCTTTGGCGACGGATTTGACAATCCGCCGCGAGCTCTTCCCGTTAAACCCGGAAGAGCCGCACGAATTTAACGCTGGCCGGCGAGTGAACCCTCCCCCCCCCGGCTGTCTCGGCATCCAGGCAGCCGCCGCGTTTGGTTCGTCAATCCTCGTGTGCTATACTTTCCGGTCAGGAAGTTCGTCAAACCCCAGCGCTGAATCCAGTTGAATCTGAAACGAAACTGCGTAGACGCCTTGCAGAATGGCTCTACTAAAGAAGCAAGGAGAATCATGAAGGTATTGCTCATCGGCACCGGCGGTGTGGGTGAGGCCATCGCCATTATCGCACAGGATAAGCCGTGGCTGAAGAAAATGGTACTCGCTGATTACAACCTCCCCCGCCTGAAGGAGGTCAGCACCAAGCTGAACGATCCCAAGAAATTCCCCGTGGAACAGCTGGACGCGCGCAACAAGAAAGCGATCGTGAAGCTGGCGCGCGATTACAATGTCGATCTGATCATGAACGCCGTCGATCCCGTCTTTGCCGAGACCGTCTTCGACGCAGCTTATAAGGCGCGCGTCAATTATATGGACATGGCGATGACGCTGTCCAAGCCGCACAAATTCGACCCCTACGTCAAGACCGGCGTCAAGTTAGGCGATTATCAATTCGAGCGGGCGGCCAAGTGGGAGCAGAAGGAACTGTTGGCGTTGGTGGGTATGGGCATCGAGCCGGGCGTAGCCGACGTGTTCGCCCGCTACGCCGAGAAGCATCTCTTCGACGAGATCGACGAGATCGGCGTGCGCGATGGATCGAACATCGAGGTGCGCGGCTACACCTTCGCGCCCAATTTCTCCATTTGGACGACGATCGAGGAATGCCTGAATCCACCGATCATCTGGGAAGCCAAGCGCAGCTGGTACACCACCGAGCCGTTCAGCGAGCTGGAATCCTTCGAGTTCCCCGATGGCATCGGTTCGGTGGACGTGGTGAATGTGGAGCACGAAGAAGTGCTGCTGGTGCCCCGCTGGATCAAATGCAAGCGCGTGACGTTCAAGTACGGTCTGGGTGACAAGTTCATCAACGTGCTGAAGACACTGAAGATGCTGGGCCTTGACAGCAAGGAGAAAATTCTGGTTAAAGGTTCGCTGGTCGCGCCGCGGGATGTGGTGGCCGCGTGCCTGCCGGAGCCATCGCATCTGGGTGACAAGATGACGGGGAAGACCTGCGCGGGCACGTGGGTCACGGGCAAACAAGGCGGCAAAGCGAAACAAATCTACTTGTATCAGGTGGCCGATAATGAGTGGTGCATGAAGCATTACGGCGTGCAGGCCGTGGTCTGGCAGACCGCCGTCGGCCCGGTAATCACCATGGAATTGCTGGCCACCGGCAAGTGGGAGGGCCACGGCGTGTTGGGACCGGAGGCCTTCGATCCGGATCCCTTTATGGACTTGATGCCGCAGTACGACTTTCCGTGGGGCATGAATGAGATGAAGCACACCAAGGACGGCATCCGGATCGTGACGGGGAAGGGCAAAGAGTAAAGGCAATGAATAAACGGATGAGTCGAGAGGCTTATCCGTCTGCCTATTTCCTTGCAGCGGGATGTGGCATGCTCAAGAAACATCGCACGCTACTGATTGCACTTTTCGTCCTGCTTGTTGGTATGTTTGCTTGCGGTATATACTTTGGAAACGGCTATATCACCCGAGAAGATTCTGCGCAGGTCGACGGGTATCGCATGGATTTCAAATATGACTGGGATATGGAGTTTTTCAAGACCGTCTTGAAGGTTACACGACCTGACGGAAAAAGCGCAGAGACTTTGCGGAGAATGCAGATGCCTGATTGCTCTCAGTTGGCGATTCTGCAGATCGACACAAAGATGTATTTTGCATGCTCAGGCGATGTCATCTCAGCCGAAACTCCGTATTTAGACACCAAAACCATGCTGCTCTACGACGGTGAAGGGGACGCTACACCCACGCCGATTGATTCGCTGGACTATCGCTAGCAGGAAACAAGAGGGCTAAAACTAATCTGTTTCCCACGATTCTACTGACTCCGACGAACTTTCCGTTATCGACGAGAGGATCACGCGGATTGGTAACCATCGCCCAGCACAGATTAGGTGTAAGTAACAAGGAGCGATCATGCGCGGCGAACAGGAAATGCTCGATCTCATTCTAAGCTTTGCCAGGGAGTGCGACGAGGTACGCGCCGTGGTGATGAATGGTTCGCGCGTCAACCCCAACGCAAAGAAAGATCCGTTCCAGGACTACGACATCGTCTACTATGTCCGAGACGTCGAACCGTTCCGGCGCAACATGGACGTCGTCAAATACTTCGGCGAGATCATGATCTTGCAGTTGCCTGAAGACATGAGCGATCCGCCCCCGGAGGGTGACGGGCATTACACGTACCTGATGCAATTCATGGACGGCACTCGAATCGATCTGAGCTTCAACGCCTTGCACCAGACCACTGTCACCCTCAAAGATAGTTTGTCGCTGGTGCTCCTCGACAAGGACAATCTGCTCGGAGAGTTGCCGCCACCGAGCGACGCGGGCTACCTTCCTCAAAAGCCGAGCGCCAAGGCCTTTGACGATTGCTGCAATGAGTTCTGGTGGCTCAATCCCTACGTCGCCAAAAGCTTATGGCGCGCTGAGCTGATCCACGCCAAGTACATACTCGACACGCTGCTGAGAGAGCAATTGCTCAAAATGCTGAGATGGTACTTTGGCGTACAGACAGATTTCCAAAAATCTTCCGGCAAATTGGGCAAATACCTGAAGGGTCAGATCGACGCTGAGCTGTGGGCGCTGCTCGAAGGCACCTATTCTGATTCACAGTTGGACCACATCTGGGAAGCATTGTTCAGCATGGATGATCTTTTTCGGCAGAGCGCCAAATCCGTGGCCAATTGCTTTGAATTCAATTACCCGGAGCAGGATGACATCAAAGTATCCAACTACGTGAGGCATGTCAAAAAGTTGCCCAAAGATGCGACGGAAATCTATTGATAGGCTAACATGACTCTTGAGCAATCTGGTGATCATATGCTCGGAGAGCGATAAAGTATGATCAAGAAACATCGTATGCTATTGACTGCTCTTCTCATCGCGCTTGCCGGCGTGTTTGTATACTGCGCCAACACTGCGCAGTGGTATGAAGGCAAACGCGCCTCGGCACAAATCTATGGATACCGCGTTGATTTTGTACGCGACAACACCGATTTTGAATTTATGCATACCTATCTTGAGATTACGCGCCCAGACGGCAAAGCTAGTCGCACGATGACAACAACACGGGCATATCGCGATGATTGCCCAGACGTCGCAATTCAGCACGTTGGATCAGCACTATACTTTCTATGTACAGATGAAGAGATCATCGCTTTAACTCCTTATCTGGACACCGGAACCATGTTACTCTACGACGGCGAAGGGGACGATACACCCACACCGATTGATTCGCTGGTTTACCATTAACGAATTGGGCTTTAGAAGGTATTTTGCATGACCACCCTCATCCGGGCTGATAACGTCAGTATCAATGCGCCACTTGAAAAAGTGTGGTCTGTTCTGACCGATCTGGAGAACTACCCCAAATGGAACCCGTTCACTCCGCGTGTCGAGACCACCTTCGTGGTAGGCGAACCGGCGATTCTGTACGTGACGATGAACGAACGGCAGCGGCGCATCCAACGTGAAGTGATGACCGTCTTTGAGCCGCAGCACGCTTTTGCCTGGGCGTCGATCATGGGCAGCCCGCTGATCCTCAAAGCAAATCGCTGGCAGATCGTCGAGCCGTTGGACGAGCACCACACGCACTATCAGACCCACGAAACATTCGACGGCCTGCTCGTGCCGTTGATCATGGCTTTATATCGCAAAGATATCCAACGTGGCTTCGAGGCTGTGGGACAAGCCTTGAAACAGTATGTGGAAACCTCAATCCCTTAAGGAGTCAGCATGGAACCGAACGAACAGCAACAACCCGCTCCCCCCAGGATCAAGCAGCCGCCGGTCTTATTCAACAAGACACAGGTCCTGCTCGCCCGCATCGCCGAACTCGTGGGCGGCCCACTCATTACCTATTGGAATAATCCGCAGGGTGGCATCTGTCACAATGATGTTCTGGCGCTCTATGAGATCCTGGAAAAGATCGGACGACAGGACACCCTCTATCTCTTCATCAAGTCGAGTGGCGGCAACGGCCAGGCTTCGCTGCGTCTGGTCAATCTCCTGCGCCGCTACTGCCGGCAGCTGATCGCGTTGGTGCCGCTGGAGTGTGCCTCGGCGGCAACGATGATCGCCCTGGGAGCCGACGAAATCTGGATGGGACCGCTGGCCTATCTGACGGCGGTGGATACTTCGCTGACCCATGAACTGTCGCCGCTCGATCGCGACAACTCGCGTGTGAGCGTCAGCCTGAACGAGCTCACGCGGGTGATCGGCTTATGGCGGGCCGAACATGCCGACTCAAACGAAAACCCTTACGGCACCTTGTATCAGTACGTCCATCCGTTGGTCATCGGGGCCGTCGATCGCGCCGAATCGCTGTCGATTATGCTGTGTCAGGAACTGCTGGCCTATCACATTCAGGACCAGGCGAAATCCGAAGAGATCGCGCGCACCCTGAATTCCACGTATCCCTCGCACGACTATCCCATTCTCTTCGAAGAAGCGCAAACCATCGGGTTGCAAGTGGCGCACTTGCAGCCCGAAATCAACACGCTGCTGCTCGAATTGAATCACTGGTACAGCGAGACGGGCCAGCGGGCCACGACGGATTTCGACGACACGCACGCGCACAGCAATGAGATTCTGAACATCTGGGAATCGGCCAATCAGCAAGTCTACTACCAACAGGACAAGGACTGGTTCTATCGCGTCGAGGAACGGCGCTGGATTGCGCTGAATGACAACAGCAGTTGGCGGCAAATTGAGCGCGTCAACGGCAAGACCCGCAACAAGATCTTGCACATCAACTAAACCACGAACTCAAACCGCCGAAGTTGAACGACCTCGGCGGTTTTTCATTTACCTCGTCAGCGCGCCACGAGGATGCGCGCCCAGTGTGGCCACACCTCCACCCGCACGTGATTGCGCACGATCTGGAAAATCTCTTCCGCATTCAACACATCGATCAGCTGCTGTGCGCCGGCAATGGGCAGCGTCACATCAAACGGCGCTGGCCGATCCGCGGCGTTGATCAAAACGATGGCCCACTCATTCTCAAACTGCCGCGCAAAGGCCAGTTGTTCATGATTGACCAACAGCTGTTGATAATCGCCATAGCGCAATGCGGCGGAGCGTTGCCGCACCTGGGCGAACCGGGCAATGGCGTTGACGAGATCACGTTGTGCAGCAGTTTGTGGCAAGGTCGAGAGCGAAAGGCTGGGACGCAGCATCTGATCACTCGCAGCCGTGCGGATGCCTTCCAGTCCCCATTCACTGCCGTAATAGATCGACGGCACACCCGGCATCGTAAACAACAGGCAATAGAGTGGATACAAATGGGCGGGATTCGTTAGATTGCTGGCGACGCGGTTGACATCGTGATTGTCGGCGAAGTTGTAGAGGGGCAAGCCGCGATACAGCCCGCCCGGTCCGAATTGGCGATTCAACGCATAGGCGATCTCAAAATAATTCCGATCGACGTGGCTGGAATATAGTCCCTTGTAGCATTCATAGTTGGTGACGGAATCGAGCGTCTCAGCATTGACCCAGCGCCGATAATCGCCGTGAATGACCTCGCCCATAAGCCAGAAGTCCGATCGGATATCGCGGCACACTGCCGCCAGCTCTTGTTGAAACCCCAAATCCAGGCAATCGGCCACATCCAACCGCAGCCCATCGATCTCAAACTCGCGGATCCACATTTCAACCGCCTGCAACAAGTGGCGTTTCACCTCTGGGTGTTGCAGGTTGAGTTTGACCAGACTATAGTGACCATTCCAACCCTCATACATAAACGGATCGTGATAGGGGCTGGTCTGTCCAAACGTGAGTCCCTGGAACCAGCTGCCGTAGGCCGACTGTTCACGCCGCTCCCGCACATCACGAAATGCCCAAAAGTCGCGGCCCACATGGTTGAACACGCCATCGAGAATCACACGCAGGCCTTCGCGCCGCAACACGGACACCAGCTCGCGCAGTGTGACATTGTCGCCCAACCGGCGATCGACGCGATAGTAGTCGGCAGTATCATAGCCGTGCGCGCTTGATTCAAAGACCGGCCCCAGATAGACGGCTGTGACGCCGAGAGACTTTAAGTGCGCCGGCCAGGTGTAGAGCTGCTCCAGCCGTGGCACACTCGCTGTCGTAAAGTCATTGCGTTCCGGCGCGCCGCACAACCCCAACGGATAGATATGATAGAAGATCGAATCGCAAGCCCAATGTGACATGCAGAATCACCTTTCTCAAAGCTACATCAATTTGTACCGATCGGTACATAGTCCGCGCAAAAAATATCGCCTATGAAAAGATGCCGTGCATAAATTGATGAACGGCCTGCTGGACCAACTCATCCGACAGGTCAGCATAACCGTTGAGCGACAGGCCGATATAGGTGTTGATCATTCCCAGAAAAGTGGCGGCATAAGCCCGTTGGCGGCCACGCAGGTTGCCATGGTCCTTGCTGGCCCGCGCAAACAGATCTTCCAGCAGCTGGTGCTGCTTTTCATTCAAGCGTGACACCGCTTTATAGGCGGTGCTGTTGGCCGGACCAAACCACATCGACAGCTGCATCCGGTAGAATTGACGGTGATCGCCGGCATATTGAAAATAGGCGGTGGCGATCTGGTTGAGCGTCAAGGGCAGATCGCCCCGGTAAACCGCCGCTTGTTTCACACGTTCATATTGCTCCGCAAAGTGCTCGGTCAGCAGCGCTTGCAAGACGCCTTCTTTGCTGCCAAAGAAATGATACAATGTGGGCTTCGCAATGCCGACCGCCGCGACGATCTCTTGCACGCCCACTGCATCATAGCCGCGTGTGGCAAACAATTGCAGGGCGCATGACAAGATTTTGGCGCGGTTATCCATCCCGGTTCCTTAAAGTTCGCAACTGACGCGAGTGTACCATTCGGTACACAGATTGTCAACCCGGCTACGTTTAACCGTTCAAACAGGTGACCTTTGTCATTTGACATGTTGCGTCGCCGCGCTTAAGCTTGTCCGTAACGCTGAAGGCAGGGGCAACACCGTGACACACGGACTCATCTTCGACATCAAAAAGTACGCGATTCATGATGGGCCGGGTCTCCGGACCACGATCTTTTTCAAGGGCTGTCCGCTTAATTGTTGGTGGTGTCATAACCCGGAGAGTCAGTCGCCGCAGCGTGAAATGATCCTGTACGAGAATCGCTGCATTCGCTGCGGGGCATGCCTCGCGGCCTGTCCACAGCAGGCCATCACCTGGCTTGACGGTGAGCCGATCACCGATCGGGCGATGTGCGAACACTGTGGCACCTGCGTCAGCGAATGCTATGCTGAAGTGCGCCAGATCGTCGGGCGCGAAATGACCGTGGAGCAGGTCATGGCCGAGATTGAGCCTGACCTGGCGTTCTACGATGAGTCGCACGGTGGCGTCACGTTCTCCGGCGGTGAACCTTTGCTTCAGCGCGACTTTCTCCTCGCGCTGCTGCAGGCCTGTCACGCGCGCGAGCTGCATACGGCAATCGACACGTGCGGCTTCGCCTCGTGGGAAACGCTCGATCAAATTCGGCCCTTTACCGATCTCTTTCTCTACGATCTTAAGCTGATCGACGACGAGCGGCATCGCGAGTTTACCGGCGTCACCAACCACTCCATCCTGCGCAACCTGCAGGACCTCTCGGCCCTCGGCCACTCGATCGTCATCCGCATCCCGATCGTGCCCGGGCTCAACGACGACGACGAAGCGATCCGGCAGTTGGCGGAATTCATAGCCGCACTGCCCCGGCGTCATCCGATCGATCTGCTCGCCTATCATCACATCGCCGTCGACAAATACCTGCGACTCGGCAAGCCCTATCGGCTGTTTGAGGTCCGCCGGCCTGATACAAATCGGCTGAGCGAGATCGCGCTTGTGCTGCAACAGTTTGATTTGCCTGTAACGATTAGCGAATAGTAACCTCGCGAAAGGCCGGCCATCTTCGGAAAGGGAAGGTAAAAGATCATGCTGACAGAACGTGTCGCCCGTTTGCGCCAGCGCAGTCTAGACGCTCAACCCACCCTCTCATCCGAGCGGGCACAATTGATGACGCAGGCCTATGGGCAGCAGATCGGCCTGCTGTCGGCGCCCGTTAAACGCGCCCTGGCCTTTCAATACCTACTGGAACACCAGACCATCTTTATGGGTGCAGATGAATTGATCGTGGGCGAGAAAGGCCCCGCGCCCAAAGCCACGCCCACCTATCCCGAGTTGTGCTGCCACAGCCTGCCGGACCTGGACCTTCTCAACACACGCGAGAAGATTCCGTTTGTCGTCAGCGCCGAAACACGCGCTTTGTATCGTGACGAGATTATTCCATTCTGGCAAGGACGCTCACTGCGCGAGCTGCTGTTTGCTGAAATGACGGATGAATGGAAAGCCGCTTATGAGACAGGTGTTTTCACTGAGTTCATGGAACAACGCGCGCCTGGCCATACTGTGCTGGACAACAAAATCTATCACAAGGGTCTGCGCGACTTTCAAAGGGACATCGAGCGAAGTCTGAACCAACTT
>JAUQXC010000090.1 GCA_030834825.1 Thermoflexales bacterium | reverse complement strand
GAATCCCCAGCGGAGTAGCTGTTTTTATCAAGCCGTTAGCCACGTTCACCACCGTTCCATCACCTCCGGCAGCAATAACCAATGAGACGCCGCGCTGGCAGGCATCTCGGCTGATAGCACTCACATCTTCCTTCCCCGTTGTTTCATAAGTCTCTAACGACCAGTCAGGCGGGGAAAAACGCTGTTTCAACGCAGCGTAAATTTGATCGACTTGAGACTGTCCGGCTACCGGATTGCATACAACAAAGACCTGGCGACTGGCGTCATTCATGAGAGGGACCTTAGCGGCGAGACGAAATAAGAAACACTCCAGCCAGCTGCAAGCCTTTGGCCGCAGCTGGTCTATCGACGTAGCTAAATTCTACTTTCTCTTCAGAATAACACCAACCATCTAAAAAAGTCCCAAAAGCAGTTCGTAAAAAAGCCTAAAGACCTGGGGAGTGATTTTGGTCTCCAGTAATTCAAGTACGCGGAAAGAAAAAGAAAACGGGCCAAGTCAGCAAGGCGTTAACCTTACGTTTTTATTTAGAACCGCCAGCAGTCTACCGGGCTGACCTTTCGATGGGCGTTTGCGCAGTCGGCTTGGGCGATGCGGGTGTAACAGCGTGCCAAGGCGGGTCGAGCGCCTGGTTGGGCAGCTTGATTGAAGCCAGGTGGTGCTTACTTGAAGACCAGTGGGAGGTAAATCAGGTGGAAACGCACGTCATACATTTCACCGCCGATGAAATTGCTGTTGCCTGTACCCGTCCCACCGAGCGGATTGCCGGCCATATCCACAATGCTGTCATCGTCGACCACGTCCAGGCGGAGTGTGCCGATACCTGAGCCGGTGGAGGCGGTCACAGTGTAGACACTTCCCGATCCATTGACTCCGCTCACAAACGCACCTGAGATGCCGCTTGTCGTTAGCGTAAAGTCAGTTACGTTCACCCCCGTCACGGGTTCAGAGAACGTCACCGTGAAGTCTACGCTAGTGAGATTGGTGGGATTCGCGTCGTCGCGAGTGATCGAAAAAACGGTCGGAGGGATGGTGTCAGGTGGTTGATACTCATACGCGCCAATGTCGCAATGCATTCCTTGTGGACGGGAAACGCCACGCTGATCGGTAGCGGGACAGACAGCATCGTTGCCCGTGTTGATGGCTGATGAACCCGTTTGGAGCGGGACAACCAAGGTGAAGCCGCCATAGTAGCCGAGTGTGCCGAGCAGAGGATTGGTAATGATGATGTTCGTGCAAGCGCTTTGCGCAGGGCACCCATCCTGCACGACACTGTCGTTCACGATGGGTGTGCTGCTGTTGTAATTATAAATCTGAGCGCCGTGAGAGTTGTCCGTATTGCCCCAAAAAATCGTGTTGCGGATCTGCGGATTGCTGCTGTTATAGTTGTTCATCCCGCCGCCCCAATTCGCCGAGTTGCCGTTGAAGGTGACATTCGTCAACGTCGGATTGCTACCAGTTGTATTATTCATCCCGCCGCCAGCGCCACCACTGGACGAATTGAAGCTGAAAGTGACATTCGTCAACGTCGGACTGCTGGATTCGTTGTCCATCCCGCCGCCATCACCCGATGGCGCCGAGTTGAGGATGAAAGTGACATTCGTCAACGTTGGATTGCTATTGTTGTTGTACATTCCGCCGCCTTGGCTGGCTGAATTGCCGCCGAAGGTGACATTCGTCAACGTCGGATTGCTATAGCTTCTGTTGGCCATCCCACCGCCGCTGTCTGCCATGTTGCCGCTGAAGGTGACATTGCTCAACGCCGGACTGCTGGCCAGGTTGTACATCCCACCACCGTATCTGCTAGCGCCGCCATAGCCCGCTGTGATGGTGAAACCATCCAGAGTTGCGCCGGTTGCGCCGGTGACAACATGATAACTATTGGTGGTATTGCCGGTAACGGTAGCGGGATTCGTAATGATGGGTGCCTGGCTGTCGTTATTGTCAATGTCACCGCTCAGGATCGTGACATGGAGGGCGGGGTTGCGCTGGTCACGCGCTGTCTCCGTTCCGGCGAATCCACCATAGAGCGCCACGCCGCTTTTGAGTTGGAAATCGATGGAGCGGTCGGTTTCCGTGGTAGGCTTGTGTGTCCCGGCAGCCACCCAGATCTCGTTGCCGCTGGTCGCACCAGTCAGAGCGGTTTGCAGGGCACAGGCGTTGTCCCAACTTAAGCAATCGCCGGTGCCGCTTGCAATTGGCTTGGCGTAGTGCACACCCGCAGCATTCGCAGGCATAACTCCCAGGGTCAGCGCCAGCATAAATGTAAGGGTGAGCCAGAATTTCGCGCTCCGTACGTGTTGAGAAATCGATCTTTTAGTGGACATATAAGCGCTCCCTAGCTAAATTGAATTGGGTGACATCTGGCAGCAGTCCCGGCATACCGATCTCTGAGATTGCTTGAACTTTGCCTATTGTGTCACTTGGCTCGCGAAAAACTAGTTCTGACCCAGCCGGCTAAACTATTGAGGATTGAGACGGCGGGATTAGCCGACACCTCTGATTGATTCAAGAACATGTCGTTACCGTCTTATCAGTGGCAGGTACCCCAAGTTGATTCTGTCCTTGCGACGGCAGAAGCCGCCCGCAAAATTCTGCGATTCACTCGCGGTTATCAACTGTTGGGAGGTCATGGCAGGAGACGCGAGGATCCCGCCGGATGTGCCGATGCAATAAACACCCTGTCCGTCTTCTGTCGCGGCGTTGAACCCATCGACCGTTGCCGTCATCGCGGGATCCAAGTTGTTTGGGACGCCGTGTTTTCTAGCGTCGTGATACCCTCTGTCTACAGCAGTATATCCGCAACGGGATCTCCTGAGTGTTGCAACCTGATTGCAGTTGCGTTGTCATGGTGTAGACGTCGCCAAACAAAATCGCCCGGCCCCGGTCAAGGGTCGGGCGTCTCTCGTTGTAGCGAATTGGATTGCATTATGGGTGAGAGCACTATCCGAAAATTGACGGACAGCTTAATCTCTTTTATTTTGAACTACTGGCTGATATTAAGGACAAAGGCGGTAATGACGTTGGATATTGTGTGGTGGAATTACTGCCCGGTGTCTATAACGAGACCAGTGCTATCGCGGCGTTTGCGCGCGTGCTGGCGCCCACGACGGCCGGGGAGTTCCTGCGCCGGTTTGATATCGGCGACATTCATGATCTGTCTCGGGTACATCGCCGCCTGCCAGCGCGGGTGCGACCTCATCAAACGGCGACGTGCTGCACGTTGGATGTGGATTCGAGTGTGTACGCGCAGGCGTCGACGCCGAAGCAAGCGAACTGGTCTTCAGTCATCTGCGGCGCGGCAGTGCCTACACCTCGAACAAGTGCGAATGGTGTTTGAGCGCGGCCTTGAAACGCCTGCCCGCCGACTTGCCCAAGAAACTGCGGGCGGATAGCGGCTTTTACGATCGAAAGGTCGTCGCCTTTTGCGAGGCGCGCCACATCACGTTCGGCATTACGGCCGATCAAACCGCACCGCTGTTGGCCGCGCTGGCGGCGATTCCCGAAGTACAATGGCAAGACTTGACGCAGTACGAACTGGCGCAAGCGGCCGAGTTCCGCTATCGTCCACAACCATGGCCGCGGGCCTATCGCTACATCGTCAAGCGCGAACTGCGTGAAAACAAGCAGCATCAACTGTACTTCCATGATCACGTGGTGGTGACCAATGATGAAACATCGCCCGCCGACCAACTGCTCGAATGGCATTTGCAACACGCCGATATGGAGAACTTGATCAAAGAACACAAACACGGCTTCAGCCTGGAAAAACTGCCCACGCGCAACTTTCATGCCAACTGGGCTTACCTGTTGATCGGCCAACTGGCCTTCAATCTGGTGGCGTGGTTCAAGCAACTGATCCTGCCGCCGCAGTACCAACGCACGACGGTCAAGACCATCCGCCATCACGTGCTCAACGTCGCCGGCAAAATTGTGCGCACGGCCCGGCAATTCTTCTTGGTCATCTCGCAGGAGTACCGTTATCAAGACGTGTGGTGTTTCGCATTGGCGCAACTCACTCATTTCAAAGGCGGATAATTCTTATCCGTGGATTCAGGTTCAGCATAAGTGGTATCTCCACCTTTCCCACCATTGCTCGTGACTGCACCAGTAATCATAGTGTTCCTGCCAGATATACAAACCCAACCTGATCATCCCTCTTACTTTGAAGGGGTTTGTACCAAGCACAGAGCCTCGCACAAACTCGGGTTTGGCAGAGTTGATGAGGCAAGGGCTGATCAAGCCAGTATAGGTAGAACAAAACTAGACAAACTCGTACAGATTTTGCGGTGTAGGGCTCTTGTCTTTAGAATAAAAGGGAGGTGAGCGTCCCAATCGGCTCACCTCCCTTAAACTATTTACAACTTGAACTTAATCGTTGAACGTACTGATGAAGGCTAAGTTTTGCTTACCTAACCATAAGCGGCAGATAGACGACCGCCTTCACCGTCAGTGTTACCGTCACGATGTTGCTGTCCAACACGCCATCGTTAGCCTTGTAAGTAAAGCTGTCACTACCGGCGTAACCTGCCATCGGCGTGTAAGTAAACGATCCATCTGCATTCAACGTCAACGCGCCATGGGTTGGGTTAGTCACTTTGATCGCCGTCAGCGTGTTGCCATCGGCGTCGGTGTCATTGCCCAACACGCCGGGCCCCCCGATTGTCAAGGCCGTGTTTATGGTGGCCGTGTAACTATCACTCACTGCGACTGGCGCATGATTGACGTGCGTCACGGTAAGGTTCACCGTAGCGACATTCGAATCGAGTGCACCATCGTTAGCCTTGTAGGTGAAGCTATCGTTGCCGTAGTAACCGAGCGTCGGCGTGTAGATAAACGAACCATCAGCGTTTAGAGTCACGACGCCATGCGCTGGATTGCTGACCTTGATTGCCGTTAGGGATGGGCTATCTACATCAGTGTCGTTACCGAGTACGCCCGGCGCAGCGATGACGAGCGCCGTGTCCTGAGTCGTGGTGTACGCATCATTCACCGCGATCGGTGCATCGTTCACCACCGTCACCGTCAGCATGACCGTCGCGATGTTCGAATCGAGCATGCCGTCATTGGCTTTGTAGGTGAAGCTGTCGCTGCCCTGGTAGTTAGCCGTCGGCGTGTAGACAAATGAACCATTCGCATTCAACGCCAACACGCCGTGCGACACACCATTCACCAGGACGGTCGTCAACAGATCGCCCTCGGCATCGGTGTCGTTGCTCAGCACGCCCGGCGCAGCAACGGTCAACACCGTGTCTTCGGTCGTGCTGTAACTATCGTTCACTGCGACCGGCGCATCGTTGACGGCATTAATCGTCAGTGTGACCGTAGCGAGATCGCTGCCGGCGAGGCCATCGTTGGCGCGATAAGTGAACGTATCACCGCCTTGGTAGTTGGCCGTCGGCGTGTAGACAAATGAACCATTCGCATTCAACGCCAACACGCCGTGCGACACACCATTCACCAGGACGGTCG
>JAUQXC010000939.1 GCA_030834825.1 Thermoflexales bacterium | reverse complement strand
ATCCCTCCAGATTGTTCACATCACTAATCACCTGCACCGCGCTCGCATTCGACACCGTCCACCCACTCAGGTCCCCAGCCCCGAAATCATAGTTCACCGGATACGTCGCCGCCGCCAACGCCGTCAAGGCTTGCGCAAAATTGCCATTGGCAATTAACGCGGTGGCGGGTTCTTGAATTTTCAGCCCCCCACTGTTGAAGATGAAGTTGTCAGGCGCCGCCGGCAGCGGTGCCGCCAAATCCAATTGATACGTTCCACTCAGATTCGTCGTGGTTGAGGCGGCCAGCAACGCATTGCCATCATAGGCGCTGATCGTCACGCCAGGGATGGATGGTTCATCCGCTTGCCGTGAACCGTCTTGATTGTTATCACTCCAGACTGCGCCGGTCACCGTCGCCGCCGCATAATTTCCAAAGCGATGATTGGCCGACGTCGTGAAGTCGCCGAGTGTGACAGTGAGTACGCCCGAAACGCTAAACGCGAATTGATCGAGCGGCGTCTGCACCACCCGATAGGTTCCCGGCTCCAACCCCGTAAACTGATACTGACCAGCGGGATTGGTTACCGTGGCCTTGAGCGGTGTCGTACCCGACGCGGCATACACAGCAACTTGCACCGCGCCCAAGCCAACTTCACCGACTTGCTGTACATTGTCGCGATTCGCGTCGGAAAAGACGGTGCCCGTAATGCTCGAGCACGTGAATTCCACGAACACACCTGGAGCTACCCACGTGTAGGATTGGTCACGCCCCACCAAGGCTCGGATCTCTTTCGCTTGCGCCTGCGTGCTCGTCAACGTGGTCGAGAAAACGCCCGCCGCATTCGTCGTGCCCGGCAACGCGGCGAAGGTGTGGCCGACACCGGTCGCAACCAACCAGACGGTTTGCGCCGGTGCCGGATTGCTGTAGGCGTCCGTCGCCGTGAGGATGATGGTGGCTGCCGCACTCCCATTCGCCCAATGCGGCGAGGTGACACTGATCTTCGACAAGGAAGCACTCACATTCCCAGGCAGGACGTTGATGGTCACCACACTGCGCAAAGCCGGACTGTTGATGTCCGTGGCCGTGATCGTCTGCGAGCCAACGGTGTGCAACGCCAGACCCAAAAAGAGATGGCGGCCAGCATCTCCTGTCGAGAAGGTATAGGTGGTCGGCAACAGCGCTTGTGGATCAGAACTACTGAATTGGAGGGTGCCGGTATACTCGGTCGCGATGTCACCTATCCCATCACGCAACGTGATAGTCAGTGCGATGGAAGCACCCGCCAGTGTCTGTGTAGGCGCGCCGCTTATCTCCAACGACGTTGCAGGCCCGGCCTGCCAGGGTATTGCTCTGGGCCGCTGTGAGCGTTGGGGGTAAGAAACAGACACAGCGCCTGCATCGGCAAAAACCGCGGGTGCTGTGACAAGAATAATCGAGAAAAGAACCGCCAGCCCAATTGCCCAATTTAAGCGAGGCAAATATTGTCTGTGCATGTGGCCGCCCACCTTTATGAGGAGAAGATTAAGGGGAAACTAATCGGGCATTATAAATGCTTCCTTGATAAGCAGCAACGTGACTTTTTTCCCAATTACACATCCAATACAAACAAAACAACCCTCACAAGCAGCCCTGGCTCTTGCTGGATATGCTATTCAGCAGATACGTGCACCCCCAGCGTGCAGTGCAATGTGTACCGATCTGCTATAAACGTCAAGCGATTTGGAAATCGATCTAACCTCAGATCAGCGTTGATCCGGCCCCCCCGAAGCGAGTGGGACATAGCCGATCAACTGGCGGCCATGCTCGAGATCCACCCAGGGATTAGGTGAATTGGAGAGTGCGTAAAAGATATCGAAGGTCAATGTTTCAGGTGCTTCCAAACAGCACGCGACAATGCGCCCCGCGTCCTGTTGACTACACCACAACGGGCTGGCCTGCTCTTCCAGGGTTTCCTCAGCAGTCACAGTGCCGAAGCGCACACATAGGCAAGAGAAGAAGTGCTGAGCGGCATAGACTTGAGCCAAAGCCTCACCCCAAACCTTGCTCGCCCCATACAAATCGTTGGGACAGGGTGGCGAAAGATGCGTAAGACGAGGGATCTCAGGTTGTAAGAGTGTTTCCCAATTCTGACTGGATTGAAATTGTGACATCAGAAGGGTGCAAGGTTCGACGAAGATGTGTCCCCACAACGTCATCATCGAACTTGCATACACCACGCGTGTTACGCCGGCTTGTCGGCTCGCCTCCAGCACGTGATACACGCCGCAGAGATTGGCTGGCAAAATCGTATCCCACGTGGCTTCAGGCCGCGGATCGGCCGCAAGATGGACGACCAGGTCCATGTGTTCCACGGCCTCACGCACCAGCGGCCAATCCGCCACATCAAATTGAAAGAAACGTTCTGAAGGAACCTCGCTGAGAGAAATCCCCTGGGCTCGTTCTGAGGCCAAACGGTGGCGGTCCGCACCATAGACCTCAAACCGCTCGCTCAGCGAGCAGAGATGTTGGTAGACCACATTGCCGACCAGGCCGTAGACACCCGTAACCAGCACTTTTTGGATCGCCTTCATAATTGAGATACTCCTGACCCGCTTGGTCCTCCGCGCCCTCAACCTCGCGTCTGGGGTTGTCAGGCAGTATAGCATTTAACTTTCCCAGGCAAAAAGCCAACCGGTCCTCATAGGAGATTACTTCGGAGGCGAGCACGTGACCTTTCTCCCACGACAAAACAAAAGACCGTCCTCACGGACGGCCTTTTGTTTTGCGCCGTAGCACTTTATCCCTATACAGCCGGAGGCAGTGCTACGGCGCTGGGTTTACCACTATTACACATAAGCACCACCTCCTCCTTTCTAAAGGATAGCAGTGAAAGAATGGGTGGGGAGCGACCCCAATAATTGCTTGAATTATCTAATGAACGTAGCGTAATGTCAAGGCAAAAATGGAGCAAGGGGTTAGCGTCCCTTGCCCCATCTAACTACTCGCCCATCCGATGGCGCAAATACGTTTCCATGAAGTCGTCGAGCTTGCCGTCAAGCACGGCCTGGGTGTTACCGCTCTCATATTCAGTGCGATGGTCTTTGACCAGCTGGTAGGGATGCAGCACATATGATCGGATCTGGCTGCCCCACTCGGCTTTGACGTGTTCGCCTTTGAGGTTGGACAGTTCTTTATGCCGCTTCTCTTCTTCCAACTCGTATAACTTGGCCCGCAGGATCTTCAGCGCCATCTCGCGATTCTGCGTCTGGCTGCGCTCGTTCTGGCACGTCACAACGATGCCCGTTGGCAAATGCGTAATACGAATGGCCGTCTCGTTCTTCTGCACGTTCTGGCCGCCCGCCCCCGCCGACTTATAGGTATCGATCTTGATGTCCTGCGGCTTGATGTCGATCTCTTCGCCTTCACCCAGTTCGGGCCACACTTCCATCAGCGAGAAGGAAGTGTGCCGGCGATGTGCCGCGTCAAACGGCGATAGACGCACCAACCGATGGACACCCCGCTCCGATCGCAGATAGCCGTAGGCGTTGAGGCCGCTGATCGAGACGGTCACATTTTTGATACCGGCCTCGTCGCCTTCCACCTGATCGACGATCTCCGCTTTGTAGTCGCGGTCCTCAGCCCAGCGCAAATACATCCGCAGGAGCATGGCCGTCCAATCGGCGGCATCGACGCCGCCCGCTCCGGCATGCAAGGCGATCAACGCATTGCCCCGATCGTGCGGACCGGAGAGCATCAGATCAAATTCACGACGATCGAGTTCGCGCTGAATCGCTTCGATTTCCGTCGCGAGTTCTGCCGCCATCGACTCGTCGTCAAGCTCGATCAGTTCAGCCGCATCGCGGCCGCGTTGAGCGAGCGCCTGCCAACTTTCGACCAAGGCGCGTAGTTCGGTGAGCTCTCTCATCACCGCCTGCGAGGTGGCCGAATCGTTCCAGAAGTCAGGCTGACTGGCCTGCTCTTCTAACAGGCCAACGCGTTGGCTTTTGTTCGCGACGTCAAAGACGCTCCATCAGCTGAGCGATCTTGGTGTTGAGTTCGGTGAGGAGCGCGTGGAGTTCTTCCATGATGTTAACTTTCGACAACCTCTTCCGTTTGGGATTCTATATCAAACAGCCCGGCGACAAAAGCATCCGGATCGAAGGGCGTCAGATCCGTCATCTTCTCACCGATGCCGACGAAACGAATGGGCAACCCTAATTCATGCGAGACGGCGAAGAGCATCCCGCCTTTGGCTGTGCCATCGAGTTTGGTGATGATCACGCCGGTGATTTCGACGGCTTCTTTAAACTGCCGGGCCTGGGTCAACGCGTTCTGTCCGGTGGTACCGTCAAGCACCAGCCACGTTTCATGCGGCGCATCCGCGCGGGCCTTGGTGGCGACGTTGCGCACCTTCTTCAACTCCTGCATCAAGTTGTATTTGGTGTGCAGGCGCCCCGCCGTATCGACCAGCAAAATGTCGATCTGGCGCGACAGAGCCGCGTTGATGGAATCGTACACAATCGAACCGGGATCGGCGCCGGGCTGCCCACCAATGATGGGCACATCAGCCCGCTGCGCCCAAATCTCCAATTGATCGCCCGCCGCCGCGCGAAACGTATCAGCCGCCGCCAGCATGACCGAGCGACCTTGCCCCTTCAAATACCCGGCGAGTTTGGCGATACTGGTCGTCTTGCCCGATCCGTTCGTGCCGACGATCAAAACCACTCGCAGCTCCGCGGCCTCCAGCCAATCGATCGGCTCCGGCGTGACCAGCATGGCCCGCAGTTCGGTTTTGAGCACATCACGCAATTGATCGGCGCGCGTCAGGCCGAGTTGCTTCACTTCTGCCCGAGCCCGATCTAAAACCACCGTCGTCGTTTCCACGCCGACATCCGCCTGAATCAACAAGGCCTCGAGATCGTCCCACAATTCCTCGTTGATTTCGGTCTGTCCCAGCAACGTGGCCATGCGCCCGAAAGCTGTTTGCCGGGTGCGCGTTAACGCGTCGCGAATCGCCTTGAATCGTCCTAACATGATTTTCTCCCGTCGCGCAAGCGCGAAAGCGCCGCGATTATACCCGATCGATCAGGTCTCGGCAACGCCTACCCAAGAAAGTCACTGTGTTATAATCATCGTAATTATATAGTCCTTATCCTTGCATGGAGTAGATCACCAGGAGCAACCCTTTGTCCAGCTTGTCAATCGTCATACCCGCTTACAATGAAGAAGCGAATATTGTCGCCGCAGTGGAAGAAGTATCACACGTCGCCCAAACCCTGGGCATGGATTACGAAATTTTGCTGGTCAATGATGGCAGCCGCGATCGAACGGGCGAGATCGCTCGCACCGCATTAACGCCGCGGATTCCCCATTTCCGCCTGGTGGAGCACTTTCCCAATCGCGGCTATGGTGGTGCGTTGAAAGCCGGCTTTGCCGCCGCCACCAAAGACCTCATCGCTTTTACAGCAGCTGATAAGCAGTTCAAGTTCAGCGAGATTACCTTGCTGCTGGACAAATTGAAACCGGAGGTGGCCTTGGTCAGCGGCTGGCGTGTCAAGCGGCAGGACAATTTCATCCGCCGCCTGAATGGCCGTGGCTGGAACATGGTGGTGCTGTTGCTGTTTGGCCGCACGATTCATGACATCGATTGCGGTTTTAAGCTCTTCCGCCGCAACATACTAAACCACATTCACATCGAGTCCGACGGGGCCATGATCGATACCGAAATGTTGGCCGCCCTGCATGCGCGCGGTTTCAAGCTGACGGATATCCCCGTGACGCATTTGCCGCGTACGGCCGGCTCGCCGACCGGCGCGAATCTTAAAGTGATCGTGCGCGCCTTCCGCGATCTATTCAAGTTTCGCCTACGGCTGTGGCGTGAACTGCGCCAGGAGAAGCGCACCGCTTAACCACCTGGGAAGAGGTTATCCCTTCCCGCTTGAAGAAGCCGGGCTTCTACCGACTGTGGCGTGCCACCGCTAGAAACCCGGTTTCTACGTGAGACCCAATGACCCAGCCTCTGACGCACCTCGATGAACAGGGCCACGCGCATATGGTGAATGTGAGCGCCAAGCCGGATACTCAGCGTATCGCCATCGCGCGCGGTGAAGTGCAGCTCTCGCCCGAAACGTTGAATCTCATCCTCAGTGGAGGTGTACCGAAAGGGGATGTGTTTGCGACGGCGCGCATTGCGGGCATTCTGGGCGCCAAAAAGACCAGTGAGCTCATTCCCTTGTGCCACCCCCTATCGTTGACTCATCTCTCCGTGGAGCTCAACGGGCGTGTGGAAGACGACCTCGGCATTGTCGAGATCACGGCGCGCGCGGAGACCACCGGCAAGACCGGCGTGGAAATGGAAGCACTCACGGCGGTGTCGATTGCGGCGCTCACCGTTTACGATATGATTAAAGCCGTACAGCGCGATGCGCGCATCATGCACGTCCGGCTGTTGGAAAAACACGGCGGCAAAAGTGGAGATATCGTTCTGGAAGTTGGAGATTAGAACCTCGCTCCAACGTCCAACATCAATATGGACATCCAAGTCAAGCTGTTCGCCACTCTGAAAGATCGCGTCGGCAGTTCACACGTGAATGTCGCTTTACCCGACGATGCCACGGTATCGGTGTTGCTCGATCGGCTGGCGGCGACTCAGCCGAAATTGGCGGCCGCCATCGCTACGTGTGTGGTCGCCGTGAATCAAGAGTTTGCCTTCGGATCGACTCCGATCCGATCGGGTGATGAAGTCGCGCTGTTCCCACCCGTCAGTGGTGGGACACCCGTCAGTGGCGGCGCATTCCCGGAGATCTTCCGCATTACGGCTGGCGCCATCGATCTCAACGAACTGGTCGCCTCGGTAACGTTGCCGGCGACCGGCGCGGTCTGCACCTTCACCGGGACCGTGCGCGGGATCAGCAGCGATCACGAAACAGCCCAATTGCAGTATGAGGCCTATACGCCCATGGCCGAGGCGAAGATGAAGCAAGTCGCCGCTGAAATTCGCGAGCGCTGGCCGACGGTACAAGGGATCGCCATCGTGCAGCGGGTGGGCCGCTTACAGATAGGCGAGTTCACCGTGCTCATCGCCGTATCGGCCGGTCATCGCGATCAAGGCGTGTTTGAAGCCGCGCGGTACGGCATTGATCGCTTGAAAGAGATCGTGCCCGTGTGGAAGAAAGAGATTGGCCCCGGCGGCGAGCAATGGGTCGAAGGGCATTATCATCCCACCGCGGGCGATGTGAAGTAGAACGACGTTTGAGCTCTCACTGAGAGCAACCTGTTCACAGAAACGGGGTTCTTTATCCTGGAAAGGATGTGTGCTGAACCGGCAGACATCCAATACCTCAGCGAGCGAGGAAAAGCATGATCAATCACGCAAGGCGCGTCGTCATTACCGGTCTGGGAACCGTGAACTGCACCGGACTGACCATTGAGGAATCTTGGGCCAATGTCCTGGCAGGTAAAAGCGGCATTGGGTATTTCGATCTATACGATGCCTCGGCGCTGAACGTGCGAATCGGAGGACAGGCCTGGGGGTTCGATCCGACCAAGTACATGGATGCGCGTGAAGCGCGGCGGCGCGATCGGTTTTGCCAGCTGGCTGTAGCCGCTACGCGGCAGGCCCTTGACCACGCCGGGCTGAAGATCACCGAAGACAGCGCCGATGAGATCGGTTGCGTTTATGGCACCGGCGCAGGCGGCCTGCAGAGTTTTGCTGAATTCATTCACGTGTTTGACAAAGAAGGTCACCGGCGGTTGCATCCATTTGCTGTTCCGATGGTGCTCGACGACAGCGCGTCGAGCGCTATCGCCATCGACTGGAATTTGCGCGGACCCAACTTCGCGCCAGTCTCTGCTTGCGCCGCCGGGGCCGATGCGATCGGGCTGGCGTATCGGCTGATTTGCAACGGTGATGCCCAGGCCATCGTCGCCGGAGGCACGGAAATGCCGCTGCACGCACTGCCGATGGCGGCCTTTGATCGACTGGGCGCGATGAGTCGCAACAACGATCAGCCACAAATGGCTTGCCGGCCCTTCGATAAGCATCGCGACGGGCTGGTGATGGGCGAAGGTGCCGCGACCCTGATTATGGAAGAGCTGAGTTTTGCGCAAGCGCGCGGCGCACAGATTCTGGCCGAGGTGGTGGGTTACGGTTGCACGTCCGATGCGTTCCATGTCACCGCCCCCGCCGAGAACGGCATCGGCGCCGCCAAAGCGATGCGTCGGGCGCTGTGCGACGCGGGGTTGACACCGGCCGACATCGACTGGATTAGCCCGCACGCCACCGCCACCGATCTGAATGACAAGTTTGAGACGGCGGCCATTCGCAGCATTTTTGGCGAGTGCGCCGAGCGGATTCCCGTCAGCGGGACCAAGGCGATGACAGGCCACATGATGGCGGCCACCGGTGCGCTGGAAGTGTTATTCGGAATTAAGGCCATCGAGACAGGCTGGATCCCGCCGACCATCAATTACGAAACACCTGATCCTGAATGCAGTCTGGACTACGTGCCCAACCAAGCCCGTCAAGTTACCGTGAACGCCTTCATGAGCAATGCCTTTGGGTTTGGCGGTCACAACAGTGTACTCATCTTCCGACGCTATGCGGAATAAATCGGCGTGAGGCCCTAAGTCGCTCTACCGTTTACACATCACGTCGCACGCGTCACGATCATCATGCTGCCAACTTTCAAGAACTCCGCACTCCTTACGCGCGCCTTAACGCATCGCTCGTATCTGAACGAACATCCCGAAGTAGAGCCGGAAGACAACGAGCGGCTGGAATTTTTGGGTGATGCGGTGCTCGATTTTGTCGTGGCGAACTGGCTCTTCCGGCAGTATCCTGATTTCAACGAAGGGCGGTTGACCTCCATCCGAGCGGCCGTGGTGCGCGCCGAGAAGCTGAGCGAGCTGGCCAATCAAATCGGTCTGGGCGATCATCTGCGTTTGGGTAAAGGCGAGTTAGGCAGTGGCGGACGGGCACGACAAACCTTGTTAGCGGATGCGTTTGAAGCCGTGCTCGGTGCGCTCTACCTCGATCAAGGAATGCGGGCCGTACAGCGCTGGCTGGCGCCGCTGATCAGGGACGAAGTTGAGACCATCGTCGCCGCGCAAGGCGATCGAGATGCGAAGAGCGCCTTACAGGAGTGGAGTCAGGCGCTGCGTCGCATCACGCCGCATTATCGCACCATGGACGAAGCCGGTCCGGATCACGCCAAGCAATTTACGGTGGCGGCCTTCATCGGCAACGAAGAAGTCGGACGGGGTAAAGGCCCCAGCAAGCAGATCGCCGCGCAGGCCGCAGCCGCCGATGCGCTGCAACAGCTGACCATCCCACCCGAGGCCGAAAGTTGACAACGCTCTTCAACCAACCTACACTTTTCCTTACGGACCAAAAAGATGTGGCACACTTACTACACCCCTACAACATTGCGTGACACCCTGCGGTTGTTGGCGCAGCATGGCGCAGCTGCGCGCATTATAGCCGGCGGCACTGACATCTTGATCGAGTTGGAGCGCAAGCTACGTGCGCCGCAAATCCTGATTGACATCTCGCACATTCCCGGCTTCGACCGCATTGAGTTCAAGAAAGGCGCGTTCCATCTAGGCCCGTTGGTGACACACAACCAGGTTGTGGCCTCGCCTCAATTGGTGGCACAGGCTTACCCGTTGGCCCGCGCTTGCTGGGAAGTCGGTGCGCCACAGATTCGCAATCGCGGCACCATCGCCGGCAACTTGATCACGGCCTCACCGGCCAATGACGCGATCACGCCGCTGCGGGCGCTAGGCGCAACCGTGACGTTGCAATCGGTGCACGGCCAACGCACTCTACCCCTGCACGATTTCTATAAAGGCGTGCGCAAGACCGTCATGGCCGACGACGAGCTGCTGGTGGACATTTGCTTCCCCGCACTAAGCGATGAAGAACATGGGACGTTCATCAAATTAGGACTGCGCCGCGCCCAGGCGATCTCGGTGGTGAATACCGCCGTGATTTTGGAACTGCATCGCGATGCGATCGTCAAAGCGCGCCTGGCCTATGGCTCGGTGGCACCCACCATCGTCCGCGCGCCCGACGTGGAACACTATCTCGTCGGCAAATCGCTGACCGATGAAGTCATCGAGCAGGCGGGCGAGTTGGCGAAGAGCGCCGCCCGACCCATCGACGACGTGCGCAGCGGAGCGGATTATCGGGTGGAAATGCTGCGCGTACTGACGCTGCGCGCACTCCGCCAGATTCGTGACGGAGCGGAGCGCGCCGATTGGCCGGAGCAGCCGCCGCTGTTATGGGGCAAG
>JAUQXC010000089.1 GCA_030834825.1 Thermoflexales bacterium | reverse complement strand
CGCCGCGCTGATCAGTAGGCATACAACTACCGTCATAGCCTGTATCAATGGCTGGGCTGCCAGACAGTAAGGCCATGGTCCAGGTGGAGCCACCGTTATCTGCCAATGGAGCCAAGATCAAACTGGTGCTAGGCACTGCGGTTGCGCCGACGCAGGTTGTGTCGTCGGCCATGCTGTCCGCGGTCGCCGTCAATATTGCCCCAGCCTCGATGGTGCAGTTGTTCGTTCCATTATCAGCCAACAAGACATTGTGCAATAGTATACCGCCTCGTTCTATCCAAATTCCATCGCGTTCGGTCACATTGGGTGCATTATTGTTGGCGAAAGTGACATTCTCGATCAAGGCGTTGGGTGTGGTGTTAGAAGGTCCCGATTGATCAATCGCCCCGCCGCCATCGAATTGCTCGTCACTGCCTTGGGCTAAGTTGCTGGAGAAAGTACTGTTCGTGGTGGTGAGGAAGTGATAATTGAAAAGGCCACCGCCGCTATAGGTGGCAACGTTGCTGGCTAGAGTGCTCTTCGTCATCATCACTGTGCCATAGTTAGCAATACCTCCGCCATAGGTGGCTGCATTGTTGACAATAGTGCTGTGGGTCAAAGTGACTGTGCCCACAGTGGAAATACCTCCGCCTTCGCCGCTGGCGGAAATGTTATTAGAGATCACGCTGTTTGCTATCGTGAGGAGGCCATTGTTTGAAATGGCGCCCCCGTTGTAGGTGGCGAAATTTCCCATTATTGTCGCGCTTATCAAGGAAGTTGAGCCACCATTCGAGATAGCGCCGCCATTGAGTGGGGCACGATTGCCAATGATGACACTATTCATCAATGTCAGCATACCTTCATTATGAATGCCACCGCCTAGCTGGGCAGTGCTGTCTGCGAGAGTGATATTTCGTGCTGTCAACTGCCCACCTGAGTGGATATAGATGCCACCTCCAAAGTAGATATCCGTACCATCGTACAATAAAGCAGTGCCACTAACGATGTTAATGTGATTCAGCGTGACGACCGCTGTGGATGTGACGAAGAACACTCGTACATCACGCGAACCATCGTTGAGCGAGTCGCCGCTGACTGTGACAGTATAAGTACCACCGTCGATCGTCAATTGCTCGGTAATCTCAAGCGTGCTGCTCAGGTAGATGGAGTAGTCGTTGTCGAAGTTGATGATGTCCCCGTTGTTCGCGTCGGCAATGGCCTGCCGCAGGCTGCCGGAGCCATCGTCGTTGGCATTGGTTACGGTGAGAATCATATTAGGCGCGAGAGATGCGGCGGGCTGACCGATTCCGCTAGGTAAGGCGAGGGCTGGAAAAGATGCTCCGCCCAAGAGCCATAGTGTGATGAAGATCAAGCCCAGCGACAGTAAAACCGTCGCGATGGACCGCATGTGTCGCGAAGTATAATGCGAGAACATGAGATGTTTTCCTTTTTCGGCCCGTGCGTCCCCGCTACGCCGTTGTGGCCAGGTATGGTAAAGCAATTGCTACATTTGTGTGTTCGTGCTGAAGAGCTATCAAGCCATATGTAACTCCTTGATCAATCAGCCGCCGTCGCTATCCACCCTCCCGGAGGTTGCAAAACCTCCGGGAGGGTTTGATTCTTCATCATGATGTGCGCTTAAGCGGGCACCTGTTCATCCCACTTCTGCAGCAGTTCACGTGTCACGCCCACGCCGCCGCAGACAATGATAACGATCGGATCGCGATCCGCAAGTGCCGGGGCGCGCAGATAAGCGGCAGCCAGGGACGCGCCGCAGGTGGGTTCGACCAGCACGCGATGATCGTCGGCGAAGCGTAGACACGCGTCGACGGCGGCGCGATCGCTGATGACCCACGGGACGATCGGATGGCGGCGCGTCCAGTCGAGCGCTTGCTGAGCCACGGTGCGCGCGCCTAACGTCGTGGCGATCGACGTGATCCGATCGAGCGTGATCAGCCGATCGGCTTGCACCGATTGCGCAAAGGAAGAGGCGCCCTCGGTTTCCACCGCCACGATCGGTACATCGGTCCAGCCGAGCGCGTGCAGTCCTTCGGCTACACCGCAAAGCAGACCACCCCCACCGACCGAAAGCACCATCGCGCTCGGCTTGATCTCTGCTGCGGCGATCTCGTGCACCAAACTGGCATGCCCGCGCCACGCCTGCGGATCATCAAAAGGATGAATATTGATCGCGCCGGTCTGTTGGGTCAGCAGCACAGCGTGAGCATACGCATCGTCCCACGCTGCGCCGTGAACCAGCAGTTGAGCGCCGGTGCTTTGAATCAATTCTCGGGAGCGGGCCGGTGTGGTCTGCGGCACGATGATGGTCACGTCAAGCGCGAGCTGCTGACCGGCATAGGCC
>JAUQXC010000088.1 GCA_030834825.1 Thermoflexales bacterium | reverse complement strand
AGGTCAACTAATCTTTGAAAGCCCCCTGCGCCCGATCAAGACGATTTTTGAACATGTGGCGCAGCACGCGCGCTTCTATCAGGTGATGCTGAGCGCCGAGGGGGTGCCCGCTTTCAGCGCTGGAGTGCGTGATTATATGGCTGAGGTCACGTTGCGCTGGCTTTCGGCAACGCAGCCTCAACCGCAGCGGAGCCGTGTGCCGTTGGAGATTGTGGCCAGCTCGTTGAGCTGGTCGCTCCTGGGCATCTTGATCTGGTGGTTGGAGCATGACATGCCGCATTCGCCGGAATACATGGCCGGGCAGTTCCGGCTGTTGATCACGCTCGATCTGCGTCAGGTGTTGGGGTTGGAGCCGGCTGGCGCTGAAGGCAGCGCAGTGTCGTAACGCCAGACCATCCTCAAGTCAAAGTCTGTCGGGCGCGCGTGATTACCAGCGGATCTTAGGGTCAGTCATTCTGCATTGGCGCGCCCAAGGGTGGACTGTCGCCACATGAGGCCAGATCGGGGAATGAAAAGGCGCGGGATCGTACGACCCCGCGCCTTGGGGGACCGCCACGTCTGCTGGGAGTTACTTGACTGCCAGACGCTCGATCAATGCCTGCAAGTCCGCTGCGCCTTGGTCAACCGTGGACTGTCCGTACGCTACCGCCTGGCCGATCAGCCGAAGCTCGTTCACAAACTCCTGATCGTTCGGGAGGTTCGGGCCTTGTGGGATCGTGCGGTCGGCTACCACATCGTAGATCCTGTAAACCGCCGCGTCAGTCTCGGTGGCTTGGTCGGAGATCGCGGTACGCACGACCGGCGAGGAAGGCACGCCTCTGTTGGTTTGGAGTATCGCGCCCGCCTCGGGGCTGGTAACGAAGAAGTTGATGAACAGCGCCGCCGCCTCCTTGTTCTTGCTGTCCTTGTAGACACCCAAGTACTGGCTCATCTGGATGACATACGCCTTTTCACCGCCCTTGGGGAGCGTCGTTGCGCCGAGCTGGTCGGTCATGGCTGCCTGATAACCTGCTATCTGGTTGCTCCAAATCATACCGATCGCCGCCTTGCCCGCCACGAGTGCCGAACTATCCGCCCCGGTTTCGGCGTAGGTCGCAGTGGTTTCCCCGTCTGGGATTAGCCCTTCGGCGCGCATATCCGCCCACATCTGAAGCCATTTCTTGGCGGACTCAACCGTCGCGTAGGATTTACCACCTTCGTCGGAAGTCCATAACTGGGTACCCTGTTGGGTGTAGAAATAGCTGAGGTAGTTCGCCTGATTGGTGCTGTTGTCCACGAAGGGGGCGACCCCCTCGGGAAGTTTCGCCTTAAGCTCCTTGCCATAGGCGATCAGTTCGTCCCAAGTCAGGTTGTCCTTCGGGAGTTCAACCCCCGCCGCCTCAATCAGCGTCTTGTTGTAGGCGAGGACGAGCGTGTTCGTGCCGAGGCTTATGGCATAGAGCTTGCCATCGGCCGCCGTCGAGGGGATAAGTGCAGTCTGGTCAAACCGCTCGGCGGTGTCGATCAGGAACTGTTTGCCGAGATAGTCATTGAGGGGTTCAAGGTACTGCTGGTAATCGGGCCAGTTGCCGCCAAACTGAATAAGGTCGGGGGCGTTGTTGCCCGCAAGCTGTGTGTCGATGATTGCGAAGTGGTCGGGCGTGCCGCCATTAGGCTCGCCGATAACTTTGATCTCGGGATACGCCTTCTGGAACAGATCGATGACCTGTTGGGTTCTGGCGGCGCGGTCGTCGTTACCCCACCAACCGAAGCGGATCTCAGCGGGACCGCCCGTGTAAACGGGGAGTCCGTCGGAGCGAGCCGGAGCTGGCTCGGTCGCGGCTTCAGTCGGCTCAGGCGCTTTGGTGGGCGGCACCGTGGTGGGCGGCACCGTGGTGGGGGCAGGAGGCTGCTGCGTCGGCGCGGGCGTAGGTGTTGCCGCCTGTCCGCAGGCCGACAGCAACAAGGCCACAATCATCAATCCAACGATCAAGTATCTCTGTTTCATTTTCTCTTCTCCTGATTTGAGTTGTCCCTCATCCCGCACTGGACACAGCGACAACACATCTTTGGGAAGAGGGTGAATTAGCTTTCCGTATAATTTCAGCGGACAAACCTGAAATACATCATCGCTCGTCAATTCATATTCAAATCCTCCTGTTATGGCGCTAACCCTTTATGCCCGTGGTCGTGATACCTTGTACGAAGTATTTCTGCAGGGCGAAAAACAGGATAAAGATGGGAACCATCGCGAGCGCGGCCATGGCCAGCGTGCCGCCCCAGTTGGATACCGCGCCTGCGTCGCCGACGAACGTGCGCAACGCCCGTGCTACAGTGAAAGTTTCCGGCCTGGTGAGATACAGCAGCTGGTTGAAAAAGTCGTCCCACGTCCACAGGAACGTGAACAGCGCCATCGTTACCAGAGCGGGGCTCGCGAGCGGTACGATGATGCGCGAGAATACCCCGAATTGCCCGCACCCGTCGATAGTCGCCGCCTCGTCGAGCTCTTTCGGCAGACTGCGTATGAACTGCACGAGCAGAAACACGAAGAACGCGTCCGTCGCAAGGAATTTCGGCACGAGGATCGGGAGGTACGAACCCACCCACCCGAAGGTGTTGAACAGGATATAGCGCGGCACGAGCGTGACGTGAGCCGGGAGCATGAGCGTTATCATCATCACCGCGAACCAGAAGTTCCTGCCCACGAATTTGAGCCGCCCAAACGCGTACGCCGCCATTGTGCAGGTTAGCAGGTTCCCGACGATGGCCACTGCGCACATTAGGAACGAATTTGCAAAGAACCTTCCAAAGGACGTACCCGCGTAGCCTTTCCACCCGCTGACATAGTTTTCAATGGTCACGGCTTTCGGTATCAGCCCCGGGTCGCTGAAGATCATATTGTTGGGCTTGAACGAACTGACAATCATCCAGACGATGGGGTAGATCATCAGCAGCCCCAGAGCGATGATGAACAGATGCGTCAAAGTAAGGCGTACAACCCTGCTAGTTTTCATGTTATTCCCCAGCCCCATACGACACCCACCAGTTCGATGATCTGAAGACAATCGCTGTGAGTACCCCGATAATGAGCAGCAGCACCCACGCCATAGCTGACGCGTACCCCATCTCGTGGTAGGTCCATCCTTGAATGTACAGATGGAGGGTATAAAACAGGGTAGAGTTGAGCACGCCTCCCCTGCCGCCGCCGACGATATAGGCCTGGGTGAACACCTGGAACGCGGATATCATCTGTATGACCAGGTTGAACAGAATAACCGGCGAGAGCAAGGGTATGGTTATGGAGAAGAACTGCTGCACCTTGTTCGCGCCGTCCACGCTTGCCGCCTCGTAATATTCCTCCGGGATTTGCTTCAGCCCCGCGAGGAAGATAATCATCGACGAGCCGAACTGCCACACCGACAGCAGAACGAGCGTCCCGAGCGCGTAGTTGGGATTGGTGATCCAGCCGGGGAGGTCGGTGAAGCCGATGGCTCCCAAGAGGCCGTTCACCAAGCCGTCTTTCTCAAACAGCTTCCTCCACAGCACCGCGATAGCCACCGAGCCGCCGAGGAGGGTGGGGATATAGTACACGGCGCGATAAAACGACACTCCCCGCAGTTTCTGGTTCATCAGCAACGCCACAGCGAGCGCGAAGATCAGCTTCAGCGGCACAGACACGAACACATAGGTAAACGTCACAGATAGCGACTTCAGGTAGTACGGGTCCACGCGCATCACCTCGCCCGTGGACGCGGTGAACTCGGACAGCCCGAACACCGGCCCGAACATTTTTAGATAGTTACCCAGTCCGATCCATTGCGTCGAATCGGGCTGGGTGAAGTCGTAATTCGTGAAACTGAGCCACAGCGAGTACACCATCGGGTAAAGCGTAAGTACGAGGAACCCCAGGAGCCACGGCGTGAGGAACATATAGGCGACGGCGTTGCGCCTGAAAAACTTGACGATACCAGGCTTTTTGCTCATGAAGAAACTATTTTTCGTGAATAATCTGGTCGACGTCTTGATCATGGCTTCAACACTCGCCCCGCGCATCTTTGGATTTCATGCACCTCATGTGGGCATATTGCCGCCAGGGCCGCCCACGTCAAGACGGGGCTGGTCCTGTTGATTCACGAATGATAAACCGAGCGTGTATATCAACTCTCTGGTGGGGCCGGTCGGGATCCTGGATGCGGGCCAACAGCAGCTTAACCGCTTCCCGCCCTACTTTTACCATGTCCTTGGAACTGGTCGTCAGGCGCGGCGTCAGGTAACTGGCCAGGGGAATATCGTCATAGCCGACGAGTGATAGGTCGGCGGGAATGCGCAACCCCAGGTCGCTGGCGGCGCGTAGAGCGCCGATAGCCAGCAGGTCGTTGATGACGAGCAAAGCCGTGGGTCGCGCTGGAAGCTTAAGAAGTTGCAGGGCCGCTTGATAGCCATCTTCAATGGCCCCGCCGCATGTGATGATCAATGCTGGGTCAACCGGCAGGCCGGCCGCCCGGAGGCTGTCCTGGTAAGGCAGTAGGCGGTCCATACCTCCCGCAAAGTCAGCTGGCAGGTCCGCGGTCCCAAGACCGTCCCACGGCGGTCGCACACCGTAAATGAGGCCGATTCGCTGGTGTCGCAACGACAATAAATAAGCTACCGCTTCTTGTGTGGCTGCATGGTAATTGGACGCCACACAATCAATCGTCTGGTGATCGCCTATTTTTACGATGGGGAATCGCCGCTTGAGAAGCTGAGCCAGAGTCTTTTGTACTCCTTCCGATTGGAAGAGAGAAGCGCCCATCAGAATCAGCCCATCAATGCGCCGACGTGACAGCTCTTTGAAAACATCTTCCCCATATTCGGGGTCCAGATCTGCGCTGGAGAGGAGCAGGTTGTAACCCGAAGCGTGGAGCTCCTGCTCGACCCCATCGGCGGTTTGCCAGAAATGAGGATTGTGGATATCAGGGAGGATGAGGCCGACGGTTTGGGTGCTACCTGAACGCAAAGCCTGAGCGCGGGCGTCCGGTTCGTAGTCAAGGTGCTTGATGGCCTCTAAAACCCGTCGCCGGGTCTCTTCGGAGATGGGCACCTTGCTATCGGTCAGGCCATTGACTACGTATGAAACAGTCGCTCGCGAGACACCGGCCAAGCGCGCTACGTCAACCTGAGTGGGTCGTTTCATAGTTTACCGCCGCTGCGTTGCGTGGTTGTGAACTTGGTTTGAAAGACACCAGGTTACATATTATTGAGGATTTCATTATTACACGTATAATCTTACACGTGTAAGTTGCAGTGAACACTATAGCATACAAATGTCGTTGGTGTCAATAGGCACTGTGGAAACTTCAGGGCTTTCGTAAGGTCAGGTGGTGCTAGAAGGACCAGCGTCAGTGCGCAGATATTTCCAGTTCATCTGCAGCATCCTGTTGAAAAATTCCCAGGAAGTGTCAATGGGAAGATGATTGGTGGGGTCATTGAAGAAAGCCTGGAATGCAAGATCCATGTTCTTCGTCAGCGCGGCTTCGATGATTAACTCCTGGTTGGCAATGTGCTGATTGATCAGCGGCGCAATCCCGGCAGGGAGCGCACCCGCGCTCAAAGGGCGGATGTTCGCGCGGCTGAAATGGGCATTGGTCTCCACCACGGCGTGCAAAGGTGCATTGGATATTTGTCCAACGTTTTCCAGGTTGACATTCGTGACGAGATCACCCAACCCCAGAAGGGCCTTAAGCATATTAATCCCTTCCTCGCCTGACCGTTCCAGGACAAAGGGTGTGACGCCGTTGATCAGATCGTGGGTCTTTTGGGGGGCCGCCGTCCAACGTTCGATGCGCCAGGCAACAGGTGTGCGAATGACACCCCACTTGAACAAAGTTTCGGGAGAACGAATGAATCCCGGCAAAAACTCTACAAGATGCCGATCGCCGGCCGCCGCGAGAATTCCAAAACGCTGGAATAGTGTGAACTTGACCTGCTCTGCACTGTGGAACCAATCCTTCCAGCTTTCAACCTCTTCTTGAGTGTAGGTGCGAAGTGTTCCCGGTTGGTTTAGGTGATGGTTCAATAAGTCGAGCAGGTCATGCCCTTGATAATTTGCCCGATCGATCCAAGTGAAGTGATTGATTCCCAACACATTGACTTGTATCTCATTTCGAGAAGGAGGTTCGATATTTAGATATTGCCCGGCAATCCGGGCCAACATGGCCTGCGTGCCGAAGACCTCATGACAACAACCAAAGACTTTCAGATCGGGAGC
This sequence comes from Thermoflexales bacterium, assembly GCA_030834825.1. Classification (GTDB taxonomy): domain Bacteria; phylum Chloroflexota; class Anaerolineae; order Fen-1058; family Fen-1058; genus Fen-1058. Next base: position 11,959 of record JAUQXC010000088.1, on the reverse strand, counting down.
GACGCGGGTGAGTGTCCGCGTGCAGATGGTCATGGGATTGGTGTAATTGATCACCCAGGCGTTTGGACAGCAAGTCGCTATCGCTTCGGCAAACTCCTTGTAGATGGGAACAGACCGAAGTCCGCGAATCAGCCCCGGAGCTCCTGCCGTGTCGCCAACCGGGAAGAAGAGACCATATTCTTCTGCCAACCCGATCTCTTCTGCCATCCATTGCAATGAACCAGGCTGAATGGAGATGATGACAAAATCCGCGCCCCGCAGCGCTTCTTGCAATGTGGGTACGGCAAGATAACGCCAGCGTGACACAACGCCGGCTTGAGCCTGCATCCAATTGCCCAGTTGTTCATTGAGGCACGCTGAATCCATGTCGATGTCATAGAGCGTGACCTCGCCAGTGAGATCAGGGCAAAGTGCAAGATCGATCATCAACTTGCGTGCCCAATCACGGCTTCCGCCACCGAGGTAAGCAATTTTGAGGGGGATGGGATTCATGATCATCCTTTGGAGTCTTTGATGGATCATATTATACTCTGTGTCTATGACAACCATTTCTCACTTAACTTGCGAATACCGAACCAATCCTCTTGGAATTGATGTGCGCCAACCTCGTTTGAGCTGGCAGCTGCAAAGCGATCAACGCGGTGCGCACCAGACAGCTTACCAAATCCTTGTCGCTCCAACGGAGACTGGTTTGGATAGTGGTACCAGCCTTTTATGGGATAGCGGAAAAACTGGATCGGATCAATCCATTCATGTGCCCTATCGCGGTCCGGCACTTGCCTCTGGTCAGCGCGTGTATTGGAAGGTTCGCGTGTGGGATGAAGTTGGAAGGGAATCTGAAAGTTCATCTGCCTGGTGGGAAATGGGTCTGCTGGAGCGAACCGATTGGGAAGCGCAATGGATCGGAGCCCCATTTTTCGGTGGGCCGCGAACATCCAGTCCAGCTCCCTATCTGCGGAAAGCATTCACCCTTCAGAAACAATTTGTCACTGCCAAACTGTATGCAACTGCGCTCGGTCTGTACGAATGCCACTTAAACGGCGTCCGTGTTGGGGATGCGTTCCTTACCCCCGGTTGGACGGATTATTCCCGGCGCATTCAATACCAGGCTTACGACGTAACTGAATTCCTGCGATCAGGTCCGAATGCATTCGGGGCGATTCTCGGCGATGGTTGGGGGGTGGGGCACATTGCCTGGCTGGGTCGTCAGCATTATGCGGATCGCCCCCAATTTCTGGCACAAATCGTGCTGACCTATTCTGATGGCAGTCAAGAAATCATTGCCACTGATAATGGTTGGAAAGTAACGCAGGGTCCCATCCTGGAGTCGGATATGCTGATGGGGGAAGGCTACGATGCGCGGCGAGAATTAACGGGTTGGTCGAACCCCGGTTACAGCGATGCGTCCTGGTGGCCTGTGGAAGTTCTTCCCGACCAGGGTGCGGCCCTGGTGGCCACAAATGGACCCACCGTCAAACGCCATGAAGTGTTGCAACCAGTGAATATTCGCGAAATTCCAAACCATGTAAGGCCGCGCTGGATTTTCGATCTAGGTCAGAATATGGTCGGTTGGGTTCGATTGGTCGTTCATGGAGCGAAGGGCACGACAATTACGCTTCGTTATGCAGAAGCGCTCAATCCCGATGGGACATTGTATACCACGAACCTGCGTACCGCTCGCAGTACTGACTATTACACACTGAAAGGGGGCGGGGATGAAGTCTGGGAACCACATTTTACCTTCCACGGTTTCCGCTACGTCGAACTATCGGGCTTTCCCGGCATCCCAACCATGGAGACGATTACGGGGATTGTCGTTCACTCTGAGATACCGCCGATTGCGACATTTGAATGTTCCGATGCTTTGATCAATCAGTTGCAGCACAATATCGTTTGGGGACAAAAGGGTAACTTCGTGGATATTCCTACCGATTGTCCACAACGGGATGAACGTCTGGGTTGGACCGGGGATGCCCAGGTCTTTGCCCGCACCGCGGCCTTCAATATGAATGTCGCTGGCTTTTTTACGAAGTGGACGCGCGACCTGGAAGATGCCCAATCTCCTAATGGCGCCTATCCGTCGGTGGCGCCTAATCTCCCGGCCTGGTCAATCGGAGAGGGTGGACCGGCCTGGGCCGATGCCGGTGTAATCTGCCCCTGGACGATTTACCAGTGCTACGGCGATATCCGTCTGCTGGAAGAGCGTTACGCGTCGATGCAGCGTTTCATCGAGCGCTTAGCGCAGACCAGCCGAAATGGAATACGTTGTTATGCTGAATATACCGGCTGGCATGGTAATGGCGACTGGCTTGCCCTGGATGGCAGCGATGGACGTGAAGGTGGAACTTCAAAAGAATTGATCGGCACGGCGTTCTTTGCCTACAGTTCCGCTTTGCTAGCCAAGATCGCACGCATTCTGCGCAAAGAAGAAGATGCGCCTCGTTATGAGGCTTTATCGGCGGAAGCGCGCGCGGCCTTCATCAAACGTTTTGTCCATGAGGATGGAACGATCGCAGGGGAAACGCAAACCTCCTATGTCCTGGCCTTGGAATTCGATTTGCTGCCTCAGGAACTTCGCCCTTTCGCCGCGGACAAATTGGTGCGCAATATTCGCGAGCGAGATGATCATCTTAGTACGGGTTTTGTCGGTACGCCTTACATCAATTGGAGTCTGAGTAAGACCGACCATCTGGATACGGCCTATGCTTTACTCAAACAGACCACCTGGCCTTCCTGGCTCTATTCTGTCGCACAGGGCGCAACCACGATCTGGGAGCGTTGGGATGGCTGGACCCATGATAAGGGTTTCCAGGATCCGAAGATGAACTCTTTCAACCATTATGCCTACGGTGCCATTGGCGCGTGGATGTATGCCGTCATCGGTGGGATCGATCTTGATCCGGATCAACCTGGTTATAAGCATATTGTCATGCAGCCGCGTCCTGGAGGTGGATTGACCTACGCCACGGTCGAACTGCATTCGCCGTATGGCATGATTCGAAGTGCTTGGACTCAGGAAAACGACCACTTTGACTGGAGGGTTACTGTTCCCGTAAATACAGCGGCTACCGTTTACGTTCCTGCAAAGGGTGTGTCGCATGTGCTGGAAAGTGGGCAACCCTGGGAAAGTGCAAACGGAGTGACTTTCTTGCACCTGGACCATGGGTTCGCGGTGTTTTGTCTCGCGTCGGGTACCTACCATTTTTCCACTCACATGGAATAGATCAGGGTACAGACAGGCCAGACCAAAAACACATTACGGCTCCGAGATTTGGTTATTATGAGGAGGAGAGATGAAGCTTTCTGACATCCACATTCGCGATCCATTTGTCCTACCGGTACCATCCGAGCAGCGCTATTACTTGTATGGCACGATGGGCAAATATGCCTGGACCGAGTCTGCCGTAGGCTTCGATTGCTATATGAGCGCCGACCTGCAAACCTGGGAAGGTCCCTATCCGATCTTTCGTCCACCAACCGACTTCTGGGCCGATCGCAATTTTTGGGCGCCCGAAGTCCATGCCTATCATGGGCAGTATTTCCTGTTTGCCAGTTTCAAGGCCGAAGGAATTTGCCGGGGGACGCAAATCTTGATAGCTGAATCTCCGCAAGGGCCGTTTCGTCTACTGAGCGCCGGTCCAGTCACTCCCCCGGATTGGGAATGCCTGGATGGCACCTTGTTTGTGACTACAGATGGCCATCCCTGGATGGTGTTCTGTCACGAGTGGGTGCAGGTCGGCGATGGCGAAATCTGCGCCCTGCCTCTGAGCGAAGACCTGGCCTCCGCCGCAGGAGAGCCTGTCATGTTGTTCAGTGCTTCGCAGGCGCCCTGGGTCCAACAAATCGAGTGGAAAAGGACGGGCATGAAGGGGTGTGTGACCGATGGTCCCTGGTTGCATCTTCTGCCGAATGGGGAACTGCTGATGATGTGGTCCAGTCACGGTGCGGGTGGCTACAGCATAGGTTTGGCGCGTTCCGTATCAGGACAGTTGCTCGGTCCCTGGCTGCAGGATCCTCGGCCCTTATACAGTGAGGACGGCGGCCATTGCATGACCTTTCGTGACTTTAAGGGAAACATCTGGTTAAGCTTCCACCATCCCGACCGGAACCCCACCGAGCGTCCGCAGTTCCTGCTGCTGGCGGAAGATAAACTGTTGTCGCCGCGACCTATTGGCTTGACTGGAGAGGTGAGCTGATGGTTCGTGGCCAGCGCCATTCCTCCACTTCGGGCTGGCAATCAGGGAGCCAGCTGTACCTGCGTCAAGACAATGCCGCTTGCATCGGCCAATACAGATCCAGCTTGTGTGACACGCACCGGTGACTGATCATCTGATCGATAGAAGCCTGCCCGAACGGTGTAATCAACGCTCGGCAAGTTATCAGGCAGAATGAGGCCGTGCCGGTCAGCGATGCTCGCACCAGTTTTCCAGTGGCTGGTAGGTGCGAAGCCACCTTGCGGCATCAAATCACTCTGTGCTACGAGTTGACCTTGAGCATTGACCAGGTGGACGAATACAGTGTAGTCACCTGGCGGAACGTTGATAGCTTGCCAATCGAATTCTACACACAACGTTCCGCCGGGCCCGACTGTCGCCGTGCTCAGACGAGCACTCACGAGTTGAATCTTATTTGCGAAAGTCGCCCCAGTATGGATTTGCACCGGCAGATTGTTTGTCCCCACAAATCGGGATACCTTGGCTGTTCCCGCCCATTGTGAATCAACCTTACAGGCGCGATCAGAGATCCAGGCATCGGTGTTACGACCTTCCTCTCGTACTTCGGTAGTGCTGCCTTCGTCAGCGATAAACCAGAAAGGCCCGTGTGAGGTCAGGTCATTCAGCCACGCGGTGCGGGTAGCCTCGGGAACAAGATCGGCTGCTGGCATTGTCAGAACACTGCCGATTGTTCGCGCCAGTGGATACAATCGACCGAATGTCTGGCGGCTGGCGAAGACGATCGTTTTGTTATTTGTACCGCTATTGGCGATCAGATTGATCGCGGGGGCCGCCGGATCGGTCGCGAGTTGCTCTGATGCATTTTTCCGATTGAGCCGGTTGTCATTGACTTTTTCGTCTCTTGTCATACACTAAAGAAGCCCTCAATCCATTTTCCACCAGGAGGCTTCCATGAGCGACGGCATCAACTTTGCCCTGACCGATGAGCAGAAGATGCTGCAAGCGTTGGCGCGTGACTTTGCCCGCAATGAGATTGCCCCGGTCGCCGAACACTACGATCAGGCTGGTGAATTTCCGCTGCCCGTTATCGAGAAGGCACGGCAGGCCGGACTGATTAACACGAATATCCCCATGGAGTACGGCGGCGCCGGCGCCTCGCTGGTGGAAGAGGCCGTCGTCTGCGAAGAACTGGCGTGGGGGTGCACCGGCATCAGCACCGCGATCTTGATCAACAACCTCGCCGCGATTCCCCTCAGCGTGGCCGGTACCGAGGAGCAGAAGAAAGAGTGGCTGGGCCGCATGATCGACGGACAACTCGGTGCGTATGCCGTCACCGAACCCGCGGCCGGATCGGATGTGGCGGGTATGTTGTCTACGGCGACGAAGCGGGGTGACGAGTACGTCATCAAAGGCAGCAAGACCTTCATTAGTAATGCGTCGTACTCGCAGTTCTTTGTGGTCTTCGCCTATACGGATAAAGCGGCCAAGTACAAGGGCATCAGCGCGTTCATCGTCGAGCGTGATCGCCCCGGCTTCAGCGTGAGCAAGAAGTTCGACAAACTGGGGCAGCGGGCCTCCGATACAGCCGAGATCACCTTTGATGAAGTGGTCGTACCGGAAAGCCAGCGGCTGGGCAAAGACGGCGACGGCTTCATGATCGCCATGCAGGTCTTCGATCGATCGCGGCCCACGGTGGCGGCTTCAGCCGTGGGGCTGGCGCAACGCGCGCTGGACGAGAGCGTGAAGTACGCCAAAGAACGCACCACCATGGGTGTGCCCATCATCCAGCACCAGGGCATCGGCTTCATGCTGGCTGATATGGCGATGAATGTGGAAGCCGCGCGCCTCTTGGCTTTCAAAGCGGCGTGGCTGGTCGATCAGGGACGGCCCAATACCAAGTTCGCCGCGTTCGCCAAAGCCTTCGCGGCAGATTCGGCGATGAAGGCCGCGACGGATGCGGTGCAAGTCTTTGGCGGCTACGGCTTCATGAAGGAATATCCGGTGGAGAAGTTGATGCGCGATTGCAAAGTTTTCCAGATTTACGAAGGCACGTCGCAGATTCAGCGCACCATCATCATGCGGGAGTTGATGCGCTAAAAATGTTCGGGTCTTCTCGCTTCAACGGGAAATAGCCAATGTAGAAACCGAGTTTCTGCATGCTAAACGCTTGATTCCATTTGGCAGGTAGAAACCCGGTTTCTTTTTCCCGCTTAACCCGGTAGAGCCGTATGTTCTAGAAAATCCTACGAAGCGATCATTCATCCGAGAAAAGGATTTCACTCCTATGAAGACCAACCCCTTTTTCCTTGCGGTAATCTTTTTGGCAGTGCTGATTACCAGCGTGGTCAGTGTCCAGGCCTTGTCAATTCAACCCGGCCCAATCGGGGTTTTCAGCGATCCCCTAACGGTTCCAGCTACTACGCTGCCGGTAGATTCGGGAATCTTCAGCGAAACCGTTAATGTCCAGGCGCTAACAAAAAACGGTGCGATGAATCGGCATACACACCTGAAGACCGATCGCGTTATCGGTGAAACCAATCCGGATTCAATCCAAGAAGCCATCTACATTGTCCAGTTGGCCGATCAACCTCTGGCAACCTATCAGGGCAACTTAGCCAACCTCCCGGCCACCAGCCTGGCAGTGACCAACGAGCCAAAATTAAATATGCAGTCCCCGGCCAGTCGCCTCTATCGCCGTTACCTGGGCGATAAACAGGCTCAATTTCTTCAGGCCGCCCAACGAGATCTGAATCATCCGTTGGAAGTAGTCTATCAATACCATGTCGTCTTTAATGGCCTGGCGGTTACAGCAACGCCCGTTGAAGTCACCCGCTTGCTAGAATTGCCTGGCGTGGTATCCATTCAACGGGATTACTGGCGTTATCCGGCAACGGATACCACCGTTGGATATTTAGGCGTAGACGGTATTTGGGATGGTGCTGGCACCGGACTGCCCGGCACTAAGGGCGATGGAGTCATAGTCGGTATCATTGACAGTGGCATCTGGCCTGAGCATCCCTCTTTTGCCGATTACGGTGCTTATCCACCTCCTCCAGCCAAGTGGCAGGGAACATGCCAACAGCCCGCGGATAACTCGCCGGGCTATCAATGCAATAACAAGCTGATCGGCGTGCAGTATTTCCTGAATGGTTACATCACCAGCGTCGGCGGTGCATACGACGGACTATTCCACTCCGGTCGAGACGATAACGGCCACGGCACTCATGTTGCTTCGATCGTGGCCGGGAATGAAAGCGTTTCAGCTTACATCTATGGCGTTCCTCGCGGCCAGGTTTCCGGGATGGCCCCTCGTGCTTACGTGGCAAGCTATAAGGCTTTAGGGCCGGGCGGCGGTGCCGGCTCAGATCTGACAGCGGCCATTGACAAGGCTGTGGCCGATGGTGTGGACGTCATTAACTACTCCATCGTCAATAACACTGCCTCCGATCCCTGGGTCGACTCCGATGCCGTGGCTTTCTTGAATGCCCGCGAAGCCGGCGTGTTTGTAGTCACCGCGGCCGGCAATGCTGGCCCAGGCGCTTCGACCATCGGTTCTCCCGCTAACGCACCCTGGGTCACCAGCGTGGGAGCCGGTTACTTTAACCGCCTTTTCCTCAGCACCATTACCGTCACGGTGGGTACCGGTGTTGTAACTACCACCCACGTTTATACGGGGGCCACCGCGACTCCCGGCGTGACCAACTTTGATCTAGTTGATACCAGAGGGATTACAGATACCAATGGCCATGCCGACGGTTCCTGCGACGCAGTCTTCCCCGCTGGTATGTTTGACTGGAATGATGCCGTGTTGTGTGACCGAGGTGGTATCTCCAGCGCCATTCACGGCAACTTGATTCAGCAAAGCGGCGGTGGAGCGGTTGTTCTTTACAACACTGAAGACCAATATGACTTTGACTCCTCGCTCCATCCCATTCCGACCGTGGTGATCCTGCGCAGTACCTGGGTGAGTATCAAGAGCTTGATTGATAGCCATCCAACCGCGACTCTTAAGATCACATTCGGTCGGGGCAGACCGGTCAATTCGCATGTTCCCCAGGATACGGTGACGGGCTTTAGCTCGCGCGGTCCTAATATCAATGAAACGACCAATGAGTTGATCAACGTTTTAAAGCCCGATGTGACCGCACCGGGTATTCACGTCCTGGCCGGCGCTTCACCGGAGTACGTCATGGAGTTTGGCGGCGGTACCGGTCGCTATGGCATGCAGAACCAGTTGTTCCAGGTGATTCAAGGCACCTCCCTGTCCAGCGCACATGTAGCCGGTCTTGGCGCGTTGCTCAAGGCATTACACTCCGACTGGTCTCCGTCCGAAATTCAATCGGCCCTGATGTTGACCGGCCTGACGAGCAACCAATATGAACGGGAAGCTAGCGGCGACAGTACCGCCGACCCCTTTGACATCGGCGGTGGCCGGATCCTGGTAGCCAATGCCGCACAAGCCGCCTTTGTGTTGGACGAAACCAAAGCCGATTACGCAGCGGCTGACCCAGAGTTGGGCGGAGACCCGGCTGCGCTTAACCTGGCTAGTTTGGTTCAAACTAATTGTCTGAGCACCTGCACTTGGGTTCGTGTTATCACAAGTACCCGCAGTAGTGGCTCCATTAATTGGAACATCAACACCACGGGCCTTTCACTGTCCGTAGAACCGACTAATTTTCAACTCGGTGTCGGCGCCACTCAAAGAATTACTGTGACAGCGAATGCTGGCAGTTTGGGCTTTAACAACTGGGGTTTTGGTGAAGTTCGATTTAGCGGCGAAGGCCAGCAACTGCACTTTACGGTGGCGGCCCGATCGGTGGCGGGACTAGCACCTCGATCGGTTGAGATCGAAACTCGTCGGAATCAGGGGATCTACCAGGTCGAAGACTTGCAGAGCGCTGTCAGCGGTCCCTTGACGGTCACTACTCACTCGGGCACACCTCTCACTGTCTCCGGCAGCATTGCACCAGATCCTACCAATGCTTACCCCTACGATAATTTGGCCCAGGTTTATACCACTACAGTCAACGTATCACCTGGAGCCAAGGGCCTGGATGTTTCAATCACGGCCTCGACTGCTCCTGACTTGAATATGTATGTAGGCTTTGACACCAATGGCAATGGCCATCCAGACGCGAGCGAGGAATTATGCTCCAGCACTTTCAGCGCTTATAGAGAGCATTGTAGCTTGCCGGGACTCGGCCAGCCTCTGACCCCTGGTAACTACTGGATCCTGGTTCAAAACTGGACTGGCTCTGGTGCTCCTTTTGACGACTTTACCTTAGAACATGCCGTGCTGTTGCCCGATGGTGGTGGCGGTCCGATCCAGGTTTCGGCCTCCACTAACGTGACGGTTGGGGTACCTTATAGTCTGACCCTGTCCTGGAATCTGCCCGACCTGCAGACCGGTGATATCCGACACGAGGTGATCGACCTGACCGCCAATGGCGTGGATTTAAACGAGATAGAAGTTATCCTGACCCGGCTAGAGGATGACGTCGCCAAACTGGCCCAGATTTCTTCCGGCCAACACATCCAACCAGGTGACATCGTCACTTATGCCGTCACCCTTGACCCTGATCCGGTAACCCTGTCTTATAACAATGGTTCAGCCACTTACATCCTGACCGATACTCTGCCTGCTGGAATGACCTACGTGCCTGGCTCGGCCTCGATTACGCCAGCCAGTGTTGACGGCAATCAAATTGTCTGGCAGATACCGGTCGAGACAGACCGCCGTTACCGGATGTCTACCAACCGACAGGACAGCGCCTGTGATACCGGCTTTGGCGGCTACGCTAATCTGGCTGATTACGGGCTTAAACCTAGATCAACCCTGTCAGGCGATAACATCGTTCGCCACGTTGACGAATTTTACGGCGGCAGCATCCCATTTCAGTTTTTCGGTACAGATTACAGTAGCCTGTACTTCACTGACAATGGTTATCTCGTCTCGGCGACTTCGTCGCCCACGAATACCGGGGCCAACGTTGCCATTCCCAATCCCGCCATCCCCAATAATTTGGTGGCCGGCCTGTGGCGCGACTTTGAGGTTGTCTACAGTGAGACGAACAACTACGGCATTACTGTTGCCGGAGCAGGTGGCGGCAACCTGGTGCTCGTCGAGTACGATAATATCTACCCCAAGGGCAGCTCTATTACGAACAGTCTGGATCTGGAGGTTATCTTCCGCCGCCAGCCCAGCGATACAGCCGGCAACTACGAAGTTGTCTTTGCCTATGCCAACGTCAATCTGCCTGACCAGGTGGGAACTATCGGCTTGGAAAATGCCGCTGGTAGTGCCGGGAACTCTTTTGCCTTTAACGATGTTCAGAACCTGGAAGGCTTGGTCATTTGCTTTGACTGGACGAACGGAGAGAAAATAACCTATGCCGCCCACGTTGATGCGGGTATCAGTACCCCCGCTGTACTGACGAACTTGCTTTCCCATTATATTAATAGTGGCGGTGTTCGTCAGACCACCGCGACCATCACCGTCACAGATGTGCCGATCAGCGGCTTGAGTGCCATCAATGACAGCCCGACTCAATTGGGTGATGTGACACACTTCACGGCGACGCTCAACGCCGGGGCGAATGTGACGTACACCTGGGACTTTGGCGATGGCATATTCGGGAGCGGCGCGACGACGTCCCATGTCTATCCAGCGTTGAGCACTTACACAGCGACCGTCACAGCAACGAACAGCGCGGGCAGCGTGGTGGCGATGACGCCCGTCACCATCATCACTATTCCTTTTGCTCAGGCTGGACCAGATCGAGCCGTGCGTACCGGTGATCCTGTCACGTTGGAGGGCAGCGCCTCATTTGATCCGGGTAACTTCTTGCCGCTCACCTATCACTGGCAGCAGACGGGTGGCCCAACGGTCGCACTGAGTGGTATGAGCTATACGACGGCAACGTTCACTGCGCCTGCCGTCACGTGGACCCAGGCATTGACCTTTGCGTTAACGGTGACCAACACGCAGGGCCTTGCCAGTCTGCCAGATGTGGTCGTCGTTGATGTTGAGCCGTATCGCATCATGCTGCCGCTGCTTCTAAGATAATCAGTCTGTCTCCAGCCATTCCTGCGCGATGCGGCCGAGGTCGCGTGGCGCAGCGTTGAACGCTGCTGGATCGATCTGTAGCTGGGCCATCAGCTGCTCGGCGCGATCACGGTACTCCTTTTCCAGAACAGGCTGTGGCACGATCTGGGCGAGCAGCTGCGCAGCTCGATCGGTCTGACTGGTTTCCGCAAAGAGCCGCGCCAGACCTACCAACGCCCGCAGCATAATCGGTTCGTCGCTGCGCGGCGCAGATAGGCGCAGCGCTTCCAGAAATTTTTCGCGTGCTGCCGCATAGTCGCCCAAGGCGCAGGCGACATTGCCCAGATGGATCAGCGCCACATCCACTTCGCGGAGGCTGCCCAGATCTCTGAAGATCCCGAGCGCTTCTTCAAGGCATTGGCGCGCTTCTTCATATTGTTCCAACGCATACGCCACTGATCCCAGATTGCCCACCGCAAAACCGGCCACGGCTTTGTAGCCCACTTCACGTGCGATGGACGCCGCTTCCTGCAGCAGTGGAATCGCTTCGCGCGGCCGACCTAGTAGGCGATACAGATAGCCCAGATCGTTCAAGGCATTGGCCGTGGCGCGCGGCTCGCGCAGCTCGCGGAAGATCGTTACGGCCGCCTGATGATGGTCGCGGCTGTCTTCATAGCGACCCTGCACGCGCTCTACTGTACCCAACAAATGGCGCACGGCTCCTTCTCCCCAGCGATTG
>JAUQXC010000938.1 GCA_030834825.1 Thermoflexales bacterium | reverse complement strand
GCCGGTCGCGGTCGGACGGGCGCTCTTGGCACACCTCTATCAACGTTATCCCGATCTGGATACCCACACCGAAAACATCCCCGTCGATGATCCCCAGCTTCCCGCTTTCTTCGGCACCCGCTTCGTCGAGTCATTTCGTCGCATCGAAATGTACCGCTGCTAAAACCGGATTGAGGACGCCCTCGCTCACCAGCACGGAGAGATGTTTACGTCCGTGTTTACGCTCCTGTTACGGCGGCACAGTATACTCTGGGTAGAATCAAATTCAAGAGAATGACAGGAGATGATTAGATGACGTGGATGATCGATTCAGCTCATACCGAAGCCAACTTTACAGTGCGGCACATGATGATTAGCAACGTCCGGGGGCGCTTTGAGCGCCTGAGCGGCGCCGTGGAGTTTGACGAAGCCCAGCCAGCCAATACCCAGATCGATGTGCAGATCGAAGTCGCCAGCATCAACACCCGCGACGAGAAGCGCGATGCACACCTCAAGTCACCCGACTTCTTTGATGCGGAGAAGTATCCACACCTCAGATTCAAAAGCAAGCGCGTCGAGGTGAAGGACACCTCACACGCTCATTTGATCGGCGATCTGACAATTCGGGATGTGACGAAGGAAGTCTCGCTCGACGTGGAATACAACGGTTCGGCCAAGAGTCCGTGGGGCACCACCAGCGCGGGTTTCAGCGCCAAGACCACCATCAAACGCAAGGACTGGGGCCTCAACTGGAATGTGGCCTTGGAGACCGGCGGCTGGTTGGTGGGCGATGACGTCCACATCAACATCGAACTGGAAGTTGTGAAGCAGCCTGAAGCTGCGCCCGTGGCCGCGGTGGCTGCGTAGTTTGATGGCTTAGATTCTCTACCGGTAGAAACACATGACGCAGGACGGACCCGAAAGCTTGGCTTTCGGGTCCGTCCCTTGTGTTTTTAGAGTGTATTGCGGCGTGAAAAATTGAACCGGCTGACCCCGTTCACGTTAGTTACCGCCTACTCCGTCCAGCAGGGAGTGTGGTATAACAAGCCGTATGGACGTAACCGATTCACTTGCACTCACAGCCTACCATGAAGGCCTGTTGAAGATCTTCCAGGAACTGGCTGCGATCGTCTCCCTGGAACGACTGCAGCACCGCATCGTGGCCGCTGCCGCCGAACTGACCGACGCCGAGTCTGCAGGCCTGCTGCTCCACGATGGCCGCGCCGGTCTGCTGCGCTTTGTAGCGGCTTCCGTGCAGGCTGATATCCTGCTGGATATTCCCGTGCCGATTGAGGGTTCGATTGCGGGAGACGCCTTTACCTCCGGCCAGCCCGTCGTTGTCAATGATGTCCCCGCCGATCCGCGTCACTTCAAAGCGATCGAAGAAAAAGTCGAGATCAAGGCCCACTCGCTGCTGGCGGTGCCGCTGCAATACTTGCAGCGCCGGGTCGGCGTGCTGGAAGTTGAAAACAAACGCAATGGCAGGCCCTTTGACGATGGCGATGTGACCCTCCTGCTCCTCTTCGCCTCACAGGCCACCATCGCCATAGAGAACGCACGCCTGATTGAAGCGTTGGAGCAGCACCGCACACAATTGGAAGTACTGGTCGACGAGCGCGTATCCGAGATCAAGCAGATCAACGCCCAGCTGCAAATCGAAGTGGTCGAGCGCCGCCGGGCTGAAGCTGAACTGCGCAAGTTGGCGCGCGCGGTGGAGTACAGTGCCAGCACGATCGTCATTACGGATCCCACGCCGCGCATCGAATACGTCAATCCGGCCTTCACGCGTATCACCGGCTACACCCTGGACGAAGTGCGCGGTAAAAATCCGCGTTTCTTGAAATCGGGCCGGCATGCGTTGGAGTTCTATCAGGAGCTGTGGGGCACGTTAGTGAGCGGCGAGGTCTGGCGCGGCGAGTTCATCAATCGCAAGAAGAACGGCGAGCTATATTACGAAGCGACCCGCATCGCGCCCATGCGCGATGCCGCGGGACAGGTGACCCACTACATCGCCGTGAAAGACGACATCACCGATCGCAAGCGCTCGGAAGAAGCGCTTTATCTCTTGAACGAGCGGCTGAAGATTCTGCGCGAGATCGATCAGGCCATCCTCGGCGCGCAGTCACCCTCGGCCATTGCGCGCGCCGGGCTGGGGCGGCTCTCGCAGGTGGCGCCGGCCAAGCGCGTCTCGGTGATCGAGTTCGATACGGGTGGGGTCTGCGAGGTGCTGGCTATCGAAGCCACGCATGAACTGGGCCTGGATGTGACTGGCTGGTTGAAGCATCTTTATCCGTTGCTGGACGAGAAACCGCACATTCAAGGTGTTGCCAACTTACAGACCCAACCCAACCGCACGCCGCTCCAGGAAGCATTACATGCCGAAGGAGTCCGCACCTATGTCATCGTGCCGCTGTACGAACAGGAACAGCTCATCGGCGCGTTGATTCTGGAATCCGATCATCCCGGCGTGTTCACCGCCGACCATATCAACATCGCCGCCGAAATCGCCGGGATGTTGTCGGTGGCCCTGCACCAGGCGCAGCTGCGTGCTTCGTTGGCGCTGCGCACCGAAGAACTGGAAGCGCAGAATGCGGAACTGGATGCCTTTGCGCACACGGTGGCGCACGATCTGAAGAACCCGCTGGGCGTCGTATCGGCCTATTCGGAATTTTTAGCCACTTACATCGATCGCCTGGATCCTTCCCAATTGAAGCAGGCAGCCGAACTCACGGCGCAGAGCGCGCTGAAGACCGTCACCATCGTCAACAACTTGCTGCTGCTGGCCAGCACCAACAAGCAGGCGGTCGAACTAAAACCATTGGACATGGCGAAGATCGTTCAGGAAGCGCAACAGCGCCTGAGGAATTTGATCCTGGAATATCAACCTGAGATCACCCTGCCCGGCGAATGGCCGGTGGCTTTGGGCCACGCCCCGTGGATTGAAGAAGTATGGGCCAACTATTTGAGCAATGCCCTGAAGTATGGCGGTCACCCACCGGCGTTGGAGCTGGGTGGTGAACTGCTCCCGATCGTCCCCGGCAACCACATCACCTCGTGGCTGGCGCGTTTCTGGGTGCGGGATAACGGACACGGGTTGACGCCGGAAGATCAGGCGCGGTTATTTACGCCCTTCGAGCGACTCAGCCAGGCCAACATTGGCGGGCACGGCCTGGGCCTGTCGATCGTCAAACGCATTGTGGAGAAGCTGGGCGGCACCGTAGGTGTCGAGAGCGCAGTGGGACAAGGTAGCACGTTTTTCTTCACCCTGCCCGCCAGCGGAAAATAGAACCAGCATGTCGATCCCGCTGCTCAGCACCAAACTCTTCATTCCACCGCCGCGCCCCGGCCTCGTAGCACGGCTTCGCCTACTGGACAAACTCAACGCCGGTCTACGCGCCGGGCAGCGCTTGATCTTGATCGCCGCACCCGCCGGGTTCGGCAAGACCACGCTGCTCAGCGCCTGGATCGATCAGATCACAGCGTGTGCCTCACCTCCACGGGCGGCCTGGCTGCAGCTCGATCCGGGCGACGACGATCGCGTGCGTTTCATGCGTTATCTCATCGCCGCCCTGCAAACGATCGATGCCCGCTGGGGGCAAACGGCGCAAGCCATGCTGCAGGCGCCACTCAGCGCCGACGGCGATCAGGCTCTGGCTGCGGCCCTGGCGGCCCTGATCAACGATCTGGCCGCCCAGCCTCAGCAGAGCGTCGTCGTGTTGGACGACTATCACCTCATTCAATCGCGGCCGGTGCACGACGCATTGACGTTCCTGCTCGATCATGTGCCGCCGATCATCCAGTTCGTCGTGGCGGGCCGCGCCGATCCACCGCTGCCGCTGGCCCGGTTGCGCGCCACCGGTCAGCTCACCGAAATCCGCGCGGTTGATCTGCGTTTCACCCCGGACGAAAGCGCGATCTTTCTCAACGAGACGATGCAGCTCGACCTGACGCGGGATCAGATCGCCGCGCTTGATCAGCAGGCCGAAGGCTGGATCGCGGGGCTGCATCTGGCCGCTCTGGCCTTGCAAGGGACGCTGTCGAGGCAAGGGCGGCGCGACTTCAACGCCTTTCTGGAGTCGTTCAGCGGTCGCAATCGCTACGTGCTCGACTATCTGATCGAGGAAGTGCTCAGCCGCCAGGCGGACGATGTCCAAGACTTCCTGCTGCGCACGTCCATTCTGGATCGCCTGACCGGCTCAGTGTGCGAAGCGCTGACTGATCGACCTCATGGCGAAACCCGGCTGGCGGCATTGGAGCAAGCGAATCTTTTCATCGAGCCGCTCGATCAAGATCGCACGTGGTACCGCTATCACCCACTCTTTGCCGAATTCCTGCGCAGCCGCCTGCAGCAGCGCCTGTCTGTCTCCACGGTGTTGGAACTGCACCGCCGCGCCAGCGGTTGGTACACCCAGCACGGCCTGTGGCATGAAGCCATCGCGCACGCTTTGCGGGCGCAAGATTATGACCACGCCGCGGCGCTGATCGAACAGATTGCCCGCGAAACCTGGATCATGCGTGGAGAAAGCGGCACGCTGCTCGCGTGGATCAGCGCCCTGCCCCAGGCGATCGTGATCGCGCGGCCCCGGCTGCGCACCATTCACGCCTGGGCCTTGATGGCCGATGGACAACGCGAGGCGGCCGCGGCCTGCGCCCAACAAGTCATTGACACCACCCCGCCCGATCAAACCGAACTGATCGGCGAAGCGGAAGCGATTAGCGCCATCATCACTGCGCTGCACAGCAACGTGCCGCGCACCATCGAACTGGCGCAGCGTGCCCTCGAGCATCTGCCAGCCTCCGATCATTTTTTGCGCGGCCTCGTGGCGCTGCAGCTGGGATTGGCGTACGATACGGCGGGCAACCTGTCTGCTGCCGGACGGGTTTATACGGAAGCGACGGTCATCGGGCGAACGGCCAACCTGCCTTTCATCTCCTTGATGGCGGCCATTCAACTGGCCGATCTGAAAGTGGTGCAGGGACAGCTGCACGAGGCAGCGGCGGCCTATCAACACGCTGGGCAGCTTGGCGCGGAGCCGGACCAACAGCTACCCATCGTCAGCATGGCCTACAGCAGCCTGGG
>JAUQXC010000937.1 GCA_030834825.1 Thermoflexales bacterium | reverse complement strand
CGATCCGTGTAGTAGGCTTTGACGTAACCGTTGATGGCGTCTTGCGGAATGTTGTTGGTATCACCCATCCCATTCTTCTCGGCGGCGGCATTGGCCTCACTCAGCACCAGGGTTTCCGACGAGTTCAGATTAACCCGGTTGATCCAGACTTGTCGTGCGCCCGCCAGCGCGCCGGCATCCGCTCCATTTTGAGCGCGCCGTCTTTCCACATAAGCGTTTCCACCGTCGATCGCGAGGGCCGCAAAAGCCAGCAGCGCAATCATCGCGAAGGCCATGAGCACAATCGCTTGACCCTGTTCATTCTTGTGAAGTGTGTTCCGTTTCATGATAATGACCTCCTCACCGGTTAGCTTGATCATTCAGAAGGGCCTGCCATGGCACACCAGTGCACCTCAAGCTGGTGCACTTGACCATCGTTCATTTGACATCCAAAATATTCTGCACCGCGTGGGCTTTAAAGTACAGCTGCCCATCCGGCAACACGCCACTGAATGGCCCCAGCATTTGAAACTGATAGATGACCGTGACGGTAATCGGGCGCCCTTCAATGAGCGCACCTGTTCCACAAGTCGCGCCGTCGTCACAAGAAACGGCGACGGTCATACGTTGCTTATCGACCAGGCCCTCGGGGCTTTCATGCCGGGCGCGAAAGAGCACATTATTAGGATCGGTGCAGCCGGTCACGTCAGCGTTGCGACAGCGTGGATTGATGGCGGCGTAGAGCGCTCCTTCAGCCGCGGCATTCTGGATGGCAATGAAGCTGAAGAAGCCACGACCCAGATCAAGCACGGCGCTGAGCACCACGAGCAAGATCGTCATCATCAACGCCATTTCGACCATGCTTTGACCACGCTCTGAACGATGACCAACTCGGCGATAAAAAGTTTTTTTCATGTCTATACCCTCACGGACAAGCAGAAAGATGATCGGATAAAGTGATGCCCGAAACGTATGCCGTCGCGCCCTGGCGGGAAACGATGGCCTGGACGATGACATCACCCGCAGCCGCCACATTCAGGCAATCGCCGTAAATGGACGTGCCTGGGTTGCTGCCGTAAACTCCGTTCCCCGTCGGGACCAGCTCCAAAATTCCCAGGAAGGTAGCCGGATTGGTACTCATGTTATATAAATACACTGTCGCATCGTTCACCGGCGTTCCGTCCAGATAGGCGACCCGGACCTTGAAGAAGGCTTGCTTGTTGCTGCCCGCCTGCATGCGACTTGGATAATTCTCATTCCACTCCACCTGGATGGGCAAAGCCGTGGCTGTGGCCGTCGGTGTGGCGGTAGGCGGTACCGGAGTCGAAGTATGCGTCGGCGTCGGCGAAGGCCCCGGTGTGGCCGTTCCGGTCGCCGTCGGCGTAGGCGTGTTGGTCGGCGTGTTCGTTGCCGTGGGTGTTGCGCTGGGAATAAGGGTCGCCGTCGGCAATGGGGTCGGCGTTAAAGTTGGCGCCGCACCACAAGCAACCGTATCCAGGTTGGATGCCGGACCTGGGGTCCCCTGAGTATTGACCGCAACCACATAGAAAGTCCGGGAAGAGTTGTCAGACACAGTCGTAAAATTGCTGGCCCCAACACTTGCCCCTTCCCACGCCAGGCTATTGTTCGCAGCATCAAAAATGCGATAAGAGGCGACTGCTCCGCCACTGCCTGGGGCACTCCAGGTGGCATCGACACGATTTTGCCCTGTGCAAGTGGAAGCAGCATCAAACCCTGTGGGCTGTCCCGGCGGTTCAGCTGGGGGTATGGGGGTGAACGTGTTAATACCCGGCATCAAGGTCTTGGTGGGCCGTGGTGTCGTGGTCGGGCCGGTCGATATACCTTCCGGCGGCACCACTGAGCGCGCCGCACTGTAGGTAATGGGCAGATCGGTAAAATTGCCGCCGAACAGCGGCGCGATCATCTGTAGCGTGAACGGCGAAACGGAAGTCCCCACATCGACTTTGATGCGATCTCCCCGCACAATGTCGACCGTGCCACACACGCCTTTGGTGGTGAAGCCGCCCGACGTATTGGGTTCTTCGATGAAGATCGAAATATTGATCGAGCCGGAGGGGGCCAGCGAAAACAGGGAGTGCGCGCGATTGGCAATCTCATTGCAATCAGCCGCATTCACCGCACCGTAACGAACAGCTTCGCGGGCTGCGTTGGAGACTTCACTGTAGATAAACAGCGCACGGCCAAAGTCGATGATCGCGATGATCAGCAACAGCAAGAGAGGCAGGACCAGGGCAAACTCCACCAGCGCTTGAGCTTGAGAGCCTTGATCCAACCGAAAGGCAACTTTGGCGATTTTAGGTAGATGTTTTATGGTTCTCATGGTTCCCCACCAGGCAAAATTGGTTTTGAGATCGGCTTGGTTGTCCAATATTTGCGCGTTTAATGTTTCTTCCTCGCCTCTTAAACCGCAAACGAATGTCTAAAGATACTAACCAAACGTTGGCTTTGTGTTGCAAAAGCGTTGAGATTAAACTGGGAAGGCAAAAAAAGCGGAGATTGCGTAAGAATGTTTTCAAGCCTTAAGCCGTTATTACCTTTTTCAGGACAAAAGTACTATCGATTAAGTGACTTAAATCCTAAAGATATATCTTCAGTGAAAGGGTATAGTACTACCTAGAAGCAGGGAATGTAGCGGAAGAAATGCCAGTTACACATCACCCAGAAGCGAGTTGTGAAAAATATGCGCAGACTTTCTCGTGGGACCCAAATAGGACACTCGGGTAGGCGTAATGAGCGTGGTCAAAGCATGGTGGAAATGGCGTTGGCGTTTCCCATCCTGCTGTTGATCCTGGCAGGTACGCTTGAAGTTGGGAAATACTTCAACGACTATCTCACCTTTCTGGATGCCACGCGCGAGGGCGCGCGCTATGCCGCCGATGGTGACCTGCTCAACAATGTGACAGAGCCAAGTTCCAATTGCGACGACAATTTCTTCCATCAGGCCGCCTGCCTGGCCAAGCAGAACATCTCTAGCATCACCTATGACGATCTGGCCGACGACATCGTAGTCTCGGCCATGTCCGTCGACGGCACCGGTCACATCGTACCCAATTCCCGCTTCCCTCGGCCGATCAGTGCAGGTCCGCCGCCCTCGTGGATGCCCGACTATCGCGATGGCCTGGTGAGCTCGGCTGAAGAAGGCTGGTCGTATTGTAAGCACATCATCAAGACGGGTTGTACACCAAAGACTTCCCGTTTCACGAATGCTGCCATTGAGGCCATGCTGGCGACCAACCCCACGCCGCTTGGTAATAATCCAGGTACCGGCATCGTCATTGTCGAAATCTACCGGCTGCACCGGCAATTTCTGGGGTTGATTCCACCCGGCCTGTCATTCTTGCCGCAGGAAGTCATCATGCATGCTTACACCATGATGCCGCTGCCCTCGGTCGCACCACCGCCGTCTTACACGCCGTGATAGATTTAATCCTGGAAAACAGACAAGTGACGGATCTATGAACAAAAACGCTCAGCCTCTCGAACAGACTTCAAACACCTCCCAGCGCGGACAGGCCATCGTCTTGATCGCGATGGGCTTCATCATGCTGCTGGCATTTACCGGCCTCGTCGTCGATGTCGCCCGCGTCTTCGTCACCCGGGGTGAACTGCGGCGCGCCGTCGATGCGGCCGGGTTGGCTGCCACGTCACAGTTCCGTCAGGGTGCCACGCCAGAGAAAATTATCAATTCCGCCTACAACCTGATCGTCACCCACGGGATCCCTACCCCGGTGGTAACGGTCGAAGCGTGTAACCGTGACGGTACCCTTGGTACGATAATAAACAACGACGGTCTCTGTCCACCAGCAGGCCAGCCCAAGCGCAAGCTGATACGGGTCACGGCCACGGCCGAGGTCCCCATGTTGTTCTTGCAAATCGTTGGCGTCCCTAACGTTCAGATCAGCGGCGAGAATATATCTGAAGCGGCCTCGGTGGAAGCCGTGCTGGTGCTGGATAATTCGGAGTCACAGTCCTATGACTTTTCTGGCTTACCTGGAAGCCTGGCAACGACTTACGCTTCGTGCAATCAATCCAACATCGACGACATGTATGCCTGCCTGAATGGTGGCACCTTATCAAATGGCACGACCGTAATTGGTTGCAACAACGAGACGATTCCAGATCCTAATGCAAATTTTCCTCTCTTGACGCGCGGCATCTGTCAACCCTTCCGCAAGACCAAGGAAGCCGCCTACGCCTTCATCAAACGCCTGTATCCAGGCTATGATCGGGTTGCCATCGTCAACTTCAATGAAAACGCCAATCTCCTGGTTCCCCTGACAGGCGACCTGGAAGGCAATGCGGGCAGCGCCATTAACCAGATCAACGATATGAATGTGTTCGTTGCGCCACGCAACGCGTCGCAGCCTAATCCCAACGGCCATATTCTCTGTACTGCCTCCATTTCCAACGGCCCCGATTTCTGGAAATGTGGCTCAAGCAATATTTCAGAAGGGTTAATCTACGCCAATAATGTCTTTGGCGACACGAGCAATCCGCCCAGACAAGATGCTTTGTGGGTGACCTTGTTGTTGGTCGACGGGGCAGCCAACCGCGCGCCACTCAACAATGCACTCGCTTGGTCAGACCCGCAATACGGTGTCTGTCCGGACTCTGAGCGCAATGATCCTTACTATAGGCAGAAGTGTCGAGATGCTGACTCAAACACCCGGCACAAGCCTGATGACGTTGGCCCCGGCTTTGGGTTATATGATGCGGACGACTATGCTCGGGATGCGGCCGATCAGTTGGGGTTGGATCCGGAAAGGTTCGCCAGCCCGCTGCCCGGTGGCAAACCGGCCGGCGTGTTGATCTACACCATTGCCCTGGGCAGGAACTCGGTGTGTTCTAACGGAACATACACGCCACCCGGTGTCGGCGGACAGGCGATCTGTGACAGTCCAAATCCTCAATTTGGTGATTCGGATGCTGCCGAGCAGCTGCTGCGTTATATTGCCGATATCGGCGACGACGGCAGCCCCGTAACCGGGCCTTGTCTGGATCGGGCGGCGCCCTACCGTGATGCCAGCACCAAGTGGGATGCCAGCGGTCGTTCAGACGACGCCGGCCTGGGCCTGCAATGCGGCAATTATTACTTTGCACCGAGTGCCAGCGAGTTGGAGCGGATCTTCCTGGAAATTGCCGGCCGTATCTTTACACGCATTAGCGGCTAAGCGGGGCCCGCACACGTCAATGTGATTTTTACAAGTTTTTCTAGGGGTAGGTGGTCTATGCTGACAAAACTGCGAACTCATCCGTCCTCACGCCGGCGCAGCCGGGGGCAAGCTATGGTCGAATTTGCCTTGATCTTGCCCGTGCTGTTGATCCTGTTGATGGTGCTCATCGAGGTGGCCCGCTTGTTCTCGGCCTGGCTCATCGTCGAGAACTCGGCGCGTGAAGCCGCACGCTATGCCATCACCGGGTTGTTCGATCCGGCCAACTGCACCGACGGCGATCAGTGCGATTCCAGTAAGGTGCTGCCCAAGGAGCAACGCGAAGCGTTGGAGGATGTGGCCCGGCTCGAGTCGATCAGGGACATGGCCCGTGGCGCGGCCAACGGCATCCTGTCTGACTTCACCGCGACGCGTGAGCAGCGGAGCTTTATTGACTTCACGATCTGCAGCACCCGGGCCGACGAGACCGGTCATGCCAAGTATTCCTATCTGGAAGCGCCGATTCCACCGGCCACCACAGTACATCCGCGCTGCGTCTTATCCAATAGTGCCGGCACGGAAGAAGATGATGCCGGCGGTCCGGGCGATCGCGTGATCGTTGCCGTGTTGTTCGATCACCCGGTCATCACACCGCTGCGCGCCATCGCCGATTGGATTCCCCTGCTGGCCCGCCGCGAAATGATCGTAGAGCGCTACCGCACGGTCCGCATCCAGGGTCTGCCGCCGACCATCAGCGGCCCCACTGCAACCTTTACACATACGCCGACCGAAACGTCGACCAGCTCGCCCACGCCGACCGAGACGCCCAGCCCCACGCCGACCGAGACGCCAACGCGCACGCCGACCAATACGCCGACCCCTACCGCCTCGATGACCAACACGCCGACCCCGAGGTGCGAGGACCTGGAAATCGATGAAACCGAGCAACTGTATCTGGGCAATACCAGCAGTACCAGAGATAAGGTCTCGGGATATTTATTCAATTTCAGTTCCAACTACACGGTTGGATTGACTCTTGCCACCGTCAGCTGGCCCGGTTCCGCCGCTCCTCTGAGCATCTGGCACGATGAATTCACCGGTGCACCATCCGTCACGTTTGACCGGTACATGTGGAATGCCAGCGGCGTCATTGTCGATCCCGCCAACCGCGCGATGGCGATGGGCATGACGCCCTTTAGCGACAACCTGAACAACTATGTCATCAACCAGAATTCCAGTGGAGCTTTAAACCTAGACTTCACGGGCAGTTTGCGAGGTTCTGTCGGACAGATGTATCGACATGGCCGCGATTGGATGCTGGGGCTGGATTATCGAATGGGCACTTTGAATTGTCATGTGGACTTGCGCGGGCGCTACGGTCCGGTCATTACACCCTCCATGCCCTCCCTGGTGACCGGACCGACTTTTGACGTTCGCGCCAACGTCACCGATCCAGATCCGGGTGGAACAATCGACGAAGTCTACTTTGAAGTGCTGGACAACACGAACGCCGTCATCTACTCCAGGACGGATGGCAGCGCTCCCTACTGTCTTAGAAGCGGGTGCAGCACCATCAGTTCATATGCCTGGCCCAACGGAACAACCATCAATAACGGCGCGACTTACACCATTACGTTCCGCGCCTTAGACCAGGATCCGCACCAGCAGTACACGCGAATTGTTCGGACGATCCGCTTCACTCCGCCGACGTTGACGCCGTCACGCACGGCGACGATCACGCCGACACCGTCGCGCACGCCAACGCCGACGATCACGCCGACACCATCGCGCACACCGACGATTACCCGGACACCGACGCGCACGCCGACGCAGCCCACGTCGACCTTTACCCGCACGCCGACGCGCACGCCGACGCAGCCCACGTCGACCTTTACCCACACGCCGACGCGCACGCCAACGCGGCCTACGTCGACCTTTACGCGGACGCCGACGAACACGCCGTCGCCATCACGGACCTTTACGCGCACGCCGACAGTGTCACCGTCGCCGACGCGGTCGCCAACATCAACCCGCACACCCACTGCGACCCAGAGACCGA
>JAUQXC010000936.1 GCA_030834825.1 Thermoflexales bacterium | reverse complement strand
CGCTTTGTCCATAACGCTTGACTGAATCGGCGGCTCCGCAATAACAAAACAAGCTTATCACCAAAGGCGCCTCGCTTTTGACAATAAGCCTGTCGTCCATAACTTCTCTATGTATGGCTGTAAATTATTCCACAATCAGGAAAGGCTATTCAAAGTGGCGGCGACAAAATTTGAACTTGGACCAAGGGAAGCGCCCAACGTTCTCAACACCCGATTTTTGCGTTGCAGCCGTTGTCACCTCATTTCAAGGCATGTTCACACACAAGCACAAAGCGGGCGCAGCAGTTGATCCACTGCACCCGCTTGCGGTCAGCTCGCCACCCGAGAGGCATTTTGTCAACAATGCTAAACTCGTGTAAGGCCTTATCAACAACATCTTTATTTCGCGCTGGTTGGCGTGACACCTTTTTTCAAGATGAGGTTGCCATATTTCGCGGTCTCGCCCGTCATGACGGCGACAAAAGCTTGCCTGGTTCGCTCATAAAAATCAAAACGATCGATGCGCTGAATCGGCGGCGTGTTGGGCCAATGCTTATCAACTGCCTGCCGATAGGCGGTTTCCACCGCTGGATCAAGCTGATCGCCCGCAACGGCGGCCATCATAATCAACGGACTTTCGACATAGGTATCCAAAACAAACAGTGGCAAGATGGCGTCCAGCAAATCCGGAATCTTCAAACCATCGGCGCGCAACACACGCTTGCCATAGGTTTCGCCAGGAAAGTGTGCGTCGGCGAGCACGATCTCATCGCCGTGTCCCATGCGATACAATATCGCAAGCAACTCAGGAGAAAACAAAGGGGATATTCCGAGTAGCATAACCAGTTGCTCCTTTTCTGGAACTAAACCGATGCGCCTGAGGATTGCCTGGCCGGGCCAGTGCTGCCACGCACGATGAGTTCAGGGCGAATTAGAGTTTGTTGCGGCGTGGTCAGCGTCCCATCCAGCTGGCCGAGCAAGATGCGGGCGGCTTCACGGCCCATCTCGACGGCCGGAAAGCTGATCGTCGTCAGCGGCGGCGTCGCCAGTTCGCTCATCGCTTCGTTGAGCAGGCCGATGACCGAAATATCATCAGGTATGCGCAGGCCCTGGGCGCGAATGGCCTTCAACACGCCGATAACGCAATGTTCCTGCGGCGTCACGATCGCCGTGATGTGCGGGTTTTCAGCGAGCAGGCGTTGCACCACCGCTGCGGCACCATCGGAGTTGAAGTCGATGGCGCGCCACAGTTGCGGCAGGCCAGATTGCCGACAGACTCGATCGTAGCTCTGTGAAGCCCACGTGCTATAACCATACTCTTTCTCTTGCACAATGGGTGAATGGGTTACGAAGCCAATCTGGCGATGCCCCAGCTCTAGCAGATGCTGAATGGCCGCAGTCACGCCATAATCAATGTCGTTGTCTACAAAGCTGACACCGGCGTTGTCCGCACAGCGTCCGATCATCACAAAGGGATAGGCATGTTGTCGCAATACCTCGACGCGCCGATCGTGCGTCTCGATTTCCATCAGGATCATGCCATCAGCTTGCCCGCCGCGAAAGATAGCCAGCAACTCAGTGTCACTGAGCGAGTTTACGATGATATTGATGGAATAACCGGCGGCTTCGCAGCCCAACGCAGCTTCGAAGATGACGCGATGCGCAGGCGGATTGAAATCCTGTGGAAAATGCATGGCGATTAAGTGGCTCTTGCCGGAGCGGATCTGCTGCCAGCTACTCTGCGGGGCAAAGCCACATTCTTCCATGACGCGCAAGACACGCTCACGCGTTTCCTCGGCAACATCCGGCTTGTCGTTAAGAATGCGCGACACGGTGGTGACTGACACCCCGCTGGCCGCGGCAATGTCTACAATGGTGGTCTTTTTGATCTTTGATCGTCGCGCCACAATGAATCGTCCTTGTCTACAAATCAACAGAGATGGGCTGGCCGTCGTAATTGACGCGCCGTCCATCTAATTTTACATCATGCACTACCACCCGAAACTCGCGTTGCTCCGACATGCCAGGATATTGTCCGGCGCGTTGCCCCAGTGTCAAACGTCGCGCGGCATTATCCCATTCAATCTGGATTGTGGCGAAGGCGCCTTGTTCGTAGCGATAGCTGTCGCCTTCATCCTCATACAACAGGAAACAACTATCCCGGCCGGGATAGACGTGTAACTCGATCGGGGCATCCGGCTGATCGTCTACGTGCTGGCGACGCGGTCCCATGGGCACGATCGATCCGGCGCGCACGTATAAGGGTAACACGTCTAATGTGGCGCAGGCCTCGCTAGTCTGCCCGCCCTGATAGCGTTGATCCGTCCAGAAATCGTACCACTCTGTTCCAGCGGGCAGGTAAACCGATCGGGCCTTGCGAGCGTCCGCCAAAGGCACTGAACCGCGCGTGTAGTACATCGGCTGCGTAACCGGATTGACGAGAAAGGCCGGACCAAACATGAATTGATCAGCGACATCGTATACGGCGGGATCATGACGGAAATCGAAGGGCAAAGCCCGCAGCATCGTATACGCTTGATGGGTTGTCCAACCGGCCGACGAATAAATGTAGGGCAGCAGGCGATAACGCAGCTGCAAGACTTTTGCCAGCGCGTCATACATCAGATCGCCCGGTTCGCCGAAGCGCCAGATTTCGCGCGACGTATCGGTGCCATGCGCGCGGAACATCGGCAGGAACGCGCCGAATTGGAACCAGCGCACGTAGAGTTCGCGATAACCGAGATCATCCACACCGGCGTCGTAATCGCCGGACCAGAACCATAGATCGGGTTTGCGTCCTACAAAGAACGCGCCGATGTCCGTCGTCCAATAGGGCACACCCGTCACGCAGAAGTTGAGACCGTCGGCGATCTGTTTACGCAGTGTCTCCCACGTCGCGACGACATCGCCCGACCACGTGATGGTGGCGTAACGCTGTTGGCCCAGATAAGCCGATCGGGTTAAGTTGACCACGCGCTTCGCTTCGGTAACCTTACGCTGCCCCTGATAAATTCCTTCTGAATGAAGCAGAGAATACACGTTGATCACTTCTGGATCGAGATAGCGTTTGGCTTCTTCCGTGTTGATGCGCAGGCGCTCTTCCGGCTCCGGTTTGATCGCGCCTTTCCAATCGGCTTCAAACGGCTCGGAGCAGTCGCACCACCACGCATCGATGCCGTGCGCGAAGAGACCGCGATTGGCCTGTTGCCAATAGCACGCACGCGCCGCCGGATTGAAGGCATCGTAGTTAGCCTGATTGCCCAGCAAAAAGCCGTGATCGTGCAGCTCTTGCCAGTTGTCGCCGCCGGGCTTCATGATCGGCCAGATCGACACCATCAAGTGCGCGTGTAAAGCATGCAAGTCGGCCGTCATTTGATCGGGATTGGGAAAGCGATCGGGATCAAGAGATTTCTGCCCCCATAGATCACCCGTCCACGATTTCCAATCCAGCACGATGCCGTCCAGCGGCAGTTCGCGCGCGCGATATTCTTTAACGACCTCTAATAGTTCCGATTGGCTGGTGTAGCGCTCTTTGGACTGGAGGTAGCCATAGGCCCATTTGGGCAGCAGCGGCGCTTGACCGGTCAGGCTGCGTAGCTCGTGAATGATCTGATCGAACTCCGGCCCATAAACGAAGTAGTAGTCCAACTCATCGTCCACATCGCTCCACAGGTACGAACCGAACGCATCGTCGTGGAACGTCATCAGCGAACAACTGTCCAGAAAGATGCCATAGCCACGCGTCGACAACAGTACAGGGACGACGGCCTTCATGTTTTGCTGATACAAGTATTGATGCTGCCCACGCAAATTGAACATGCCTTCTTCGTGCGAGCCGAGACCGTAGAGCGCTTCACCCCTCGCCCATTCGAATTCGAGTTTGGTGTGGTAGGCCTGCCGATCGACCACTTTGCGCACATTCTCAGCATCGACGCGGACGCCGTCGGCGGTTGCCCGGCTTTCGATGGTGGTGGATTGATCGAAGACGGAGACGAGCACGTCGATTGGTTCGAGCGTCTTGCCGCCGCAATCAGGTTCTTTGGTCAATAGGTTGCCGTGCCGATCACTATAGGTAAACGCCACGGTCTGCCGATCGATCGCGATTACCACTTCGGACGTGGCGAACAACAAGCGATCGGGGGTTTCTTGAACCCTAAACTGGATGCCCAGATCAGGCTGAGCCGTCACGATCAAGCTGGCCTTGGCGCTGAACTCCGGCTTCAGGCTGTAGCGCACTCGGATCGCGCGCGGCGTGTATGGCGTTAAAGCAAGGTAACCGCAATCGGTCTGGATGGTTAACTCATGAATTTGAACTGAATAAGTCAGAATAGGCATATTAGGACCTCAGGAAACGTTCGTTCAGCATCGAGGGGATCGTGTGCGTCATTGGGCGACGTCAGAGAACCTGGTGAGGAAGTCAACTAGGTAGCCTCGCCAGAGCAGCCAACTGTGCGTTCCGGGAGTAGGCGTGTACTCGTGCCCGATCTTCTGCGAAGTCAGGAACTTGTCGAGCGCGTCGCTTCTAGTGAGGAGAGAGTCCTGCTGGCCCACGGCCACTTGAACGTAAGCAAAGGAGTTCTTGAGCTTCTCCGGAGCGGCCTCGAGTCGGCCTAAGAGGACGGCCGGATCGCCGAAGACGGCGGAACTCCACAAGCCAATCGTGGAAAACACCTCTGGATGATTCAGGCCGATGATCGCAGTCTGCATCCCGCCCATCGATATACCCGCCATGGCCCGATGTCTAGCGTCCGGAACCACGCGATAGGTCTTTTCGATCGAAGGCATGATTTCCGTGAGGATCTGCTGCTCGAACTTTTGCTGGAAATCGTCGGCAAAGGCCTCGTTTACGGTCACGTCGCCGTTGAGTTGGCCGTAGGGCATGACGATGATCAGAGGCTTGATCTTGCCGTCGGCCAGCAGGCTGTCGGCAATGAGGTTGGCCTTTCCCACAGCCGTCCAGGACGAATCGTCATCGGTGTAGCCGTGCAGCAGGTAGAGCACTGGCAGCTGGTCGGTGCTCGTTTCGTAGCCCGGAGGCGTGTACACGAAATAGCAGCGCTGGGCGTTGAAGGCCTTCGATTGGTAAGCAACCTGAGTGACGTTGCCGTGGGGCACGTTGCGTACTTCCCAGGGCATAGGCGGGTTGCCCGGGATCGTCACAAGGGATTCGGCAGTGCCCTTCTTGTCCGGGTTGCTCGGATCGGCGAACTGCACCCCGTCCACGGTGAAGAAGTACCTGTAGATGGCAGGCTCCAGGGGAGCGGTGGTAGTCGACCAGATATTTTGCGTATCTTTCGTCAAAGTGAGGTCGCCAATGTCTCCCGAGGCAGTCACAACGGTTGCAGTGGCGGAACGCAGACGCAAGGTAACCGCTCGATCAGCGTTGACTTCTGGAGAGACCAGCATAGCGGAGTTCAGCGCTGCGGCTGGCGTCAAGGTAACCGTAGGATCAGGATTGATCTCCGGAAAGAGCTGCATAGTGGGCGTCGGCGACGAGGCTGGCATCGTAGAGAAAGACGTGGGATTAGTCCGAGTGCAAGCTAGGAGAAGGGTAGCAAGACTCAACCAGACGAATCCAGATCGAAGTATTCTCACGTAAAAATTCTCCAGGACCGTAGACGAAGTATTCAGGCTCGGCCTCGTCCAGCCAATACGACCGCCCAACTACGGTTTCGCTATCTCAGGCATGGGTTTGATGATGGTTAAATTGCGGCAGCCAACACGCTTGCGCCTCGAACATCTCTTCTACCAGCGCGTGAATTTGCGGAAGCGTACACACTGCCGCCGTTAAGGGATCGAGCATGACCGCGTGATGCACCGCATCCTTGTCTCCACGCAGTGCGCCCTCCACCGTCAATTCTTGTACATTGATGTTGGTACGATTCAGCGCGGCGAGCTGTTTAGGTAGCGCGCCCACGACGACACCTTGCACGCCGTTTTTATCCACGAGGCACGGCACTTCGACACAGCAACCCTCGGGCAAATTCGTGATGTGCCCGCGATTCGGAAGGTTGCCGTTGATGCGCGTTGGCCGATCGGCCTCCATCGCCTCGATGATGAAAGAGCCGTACTCGTGCGTGCGTTCAGTCGGCAGCGGTGTCGAGCCGTCAATCAAATCGCGAAACTCTTGCTCCGCCCGAAGCGCCCACTCTTGCGCGTATCGTAAATATCCACCTGTCCGCCCAAAGTCGAACCAATGGTCTTCGGAATTCTTAAAGCGTGGCGACAATTCGTCAGTCACCATCGCCGCGCTCTTGCGAAAGTATGGCGCGTATTCACTCGCATGCCCGGATGATTCGGTGACAAAGTAGCCGAGGTTCTTCAGCAGTTCCCCGCGCACGGGTTCTTGACCCAGGATGTCATCGCGTTCCAGCACGTTCTTTATCAGTGGATAAAGATCTTGGTTGCCGCGGCGGAACTCGAGGAACCATGCTTGATGATTAATCCCCGCGCAGAGA
>JAUQXC010000935.1 GCA_030834825.1 Thermoflexales bacterium | reverse complement strand
GCAACAACCAAGAGAGTAAGTGCTAACACTATTCCGATTCGTCGTGCCGTCCATTTACGCGGCATTTGGATCCTCTCCAAAGGTTGTATTGTTCATCTGTAGTAGCACTCCAGTTGCTGGTTACCCCAGTCGGCACTCCGGCGTTGATCTGTTGCGTTTTACTTTGTCTGCGGTTTCAACAAAAACACACCGATCTTGCGCTGACCGGCCCGCTCCTGGTAACGGCGGTAGCCTGAATAGAGTGTGACGGCGCACTGCCAGCAGCGCTCACGTTCAACCCCGTCGGTTTCTTGCGCGAGGTAGGTCACAGTTTTTCCCTCGTAGGTCAAGCGCGTTTCAGGATGAGCGCGCAAATTGTAGTACCACGCGGGATGTTGCTGCTGCCCAAAATTTGAAGCGATGAGGATGACGTTCTCACCGTCAGGAATGGCGACCAGCGGCAAGGTGCGTGGTTGACCGCTTTTCGCACCGATTGTGGTTACAGCGACGACCGGTAGGCCGGCCAGGGCGCTTGTCAGCGAAAAACGTCCGTGCGACAGGCGCAGCACCGGTCGATCGAGATGGTGCAGCAGGCGAGCGAAGAGCCACGATCCCGTCTGGGTGCGGGTGATAACGTGCAGCGCACGTTGCACCGCGTTAGGCCGATGGGTGAGTTGTCCCACCTTACTTCACCTGAAAGGTCAAACTACAGCACGCTCGCCTCTGCTCACCTCGTCACATCAAAGGGTTCACTATAGACATGACGAGTGTCTCTGAGAAGGGTCACTTCGTTTTCTAAGTAATAAACCACATTCCAACGGTATGTCCCTGGTGTAGAGGCATCGTCCTTAGCAGGGAACCAATAGGAATGTTTGAGAGTCATAGACTGTCCCGGATCGATTTGGACCAGATCGAAGAGCTCGCCCCGACAGCCCGACTTGTAAGGTCGAATGACTGTCCATGTTCCTTCCTCCGTCGCACGTTCCAAACTGGTATAACCGTTGTCCTCGTTATACACCTGCACATTTGAACAAGGGCTTGGTACCCAGAGGGGGGCGGAAAAACCATTCTTCAACTCCAGGTCCGCTATTCCAGGGTGATTGATTTCAACCACCAGGCCCGGGTTTACGAGAGAGGCAGGACCGGGAATAGCAAACTCATTCGTATAAACTACCAACTCACCCTGCATCTCCGCGATGGGACGACGCGTATAGCGCACCTGAACCAGGAAATAATAGCCTTCTAGACCATCTAAGGGCCAGGCAAAATGTGATGCCATAACCGGACTGATGTCGAATTCCAGTTGAGTATTCGGCACTAGTCTGAATTCTGAACTGCCCGGATTAACAGCCGCCAGATAGCCAGGCAGGGGGATGAGACGCTGCCAACCTGCGGCTTGCTTTCGGTAGAATCGGAAAGTTGCTTCTCCAATTGGATCGCCTTTAGGTGTTGGGATCGCAATCTCGGAATTGAGCGTATTCGAGATCACGATATTCCACGCCTCGAGACCTTGATACTGTGATTGAGTTGTATAAGCTCGAACTGATCCCTGAGTGTCGACAGGCGCAGCACATGCTACTAGCAGGAAGAGACTTATGCTCAACCCTGTCTTTTCCCATTGCCGCTTCTTAGTCAAGAGCGTACCTCCATAACCTAAGCAATCAACATTCAGGCTTTCTTGGCGACGAAGCCGCTCGGCTGTTGAGGCGGACTGGGCATTACATTAGCGCAGCAGCGCGCCATCAAAAAAGTTTATGAGATGTTCCTCGTATTGCGCCGGTTGAACTTGCGGCCCAGTACAGTGATAAGCGTCTGAAATGATCCAGATTGATTTGGGTTCGTGGGCCAGTTCATAGTAGCGCCGCGCCGTGCGCGCTTCGAAGTCATCCCGATCGGTAGCGATGAACAATACGGGACGGGGAGTCAATCTCTGTACGGCCTCACTCAGCGCCAAGGGCGCAGATGTGCCGCTCTTCCATTCCATCAGATTGATCTGCAGCGGATACATGGGCAGCGTCAGCCATTCTTCCACGTGTTGAGGCGGCGGCATATCCTGAGCCACCGTGTAGTAGGGGGCGTCGGCCACCACGGCCTTTAATTCATCAAACTGCGCGGCCGCGCCCAGGGCAATTTCAGCCCCCGTCGAACAGCCGATAATCCCTATTCGTTCGGGATCAACGTCCGATCGGGTCTTGAGAAAAGCGAGGGCGGCGGCGACATCGCCCACATCCCGCCACCCCCATGAGAGGACATCGCCTTCGCTTTCGCCGCTCGCACGTTGATCGTATAGCAGCACGCCATAATCGTGCCTGGCCAGCATCTCGGCATAGCTCAATGCTCCGAGGCGATTGCCGCCATAGCCATGCAGCGCGATAACAGCGGCTTGATTGTGAGAAGGAATGTACCAGCCTTTCAACTTCAGCCCATCGGCTGTAGTCAGGGTGATATTTTCATAGGTCAATCCAAGCTCTGCCGGCGTAGAGCAACACACCGGGCCTTGTGCTGAACGGATCGAAGTTGAGGCCGACCAGTAGGCCAATGCAACGTTAAGTCCCACACACAGCATAACGATTGCAAAGACGCCTAACTTGAGCCAGTAACGTGTTCGTCGATGGGGCTGGTTTGTATTCATCTGTTAGCCACGCCATTTCTGCGCAAGATTTAGCAGCCTCTGGAAATAGGCCTCGCTTACTTTCGCGCTGAAATTGCCCAGGTCCAGGTACCCAGGTTATTCTCCCCGTTTTCTTGCCACGAAGATTAATTCCCCCGGAGTTGTTGATCCGAACGGGCGCTTGTCGTAGTCGGCGTACAACGCCTCGACGGCAAAGCCGCAGCGTGCCAGGAGGTGCTCGACTTCATAGCGGAACAAGTAGCGCATCGGGAAGGCATGCACCAGCCGTTCCGTGCGGCCAGCGGGATGAGTGATGTAATAGATCAATTCGACATCCTGATACTGCTTGAAGACATCGCGCTTGACCACTCGACTGCGGCGCTGCACGCGACGACCATCGGGCATGGTGAACTCTCCACCATCGTCTTGTTCTTCGCCGCCGACCTCACGCGCAAGGGCCGGTAGGAATGGGTTGAACACGTCAAGGATGAAACGCCCGTCGGCGGCGAGATGTTTGTGGACGCAGCGCAGGCAGGCGATCTGATCGGCAACTTCGATCAAGTGCTGAAATGGGCGAAACGGCAGCGTGATCAACTTGAAGGCCTGCCCCAAAGCGAAGTCGCGCATATCGGCCTGATCGATCTGCACGCGCGCCTGTACTTCGGCCGGTTCCTGCGCCAAGCGGCGTTGGCACACATCCAGCATGTGCGGCGAGAGATCGATGCCGGTGATGGCGATCCCGGCGCGGGCCGTCGGGATCAACACGCGGCCGGTGCCACAGCCGATTTCGAGTACCGGTCCGCCGCTGGCTTGTGCGGCTTCCACGAAGAAGGCCACATCCTGGCGGGTCTGATACGGCACGACGTAGTCGTAGAACTCTGCGGTAGCGGCGTATTGTTCAGGGTCCATGAGTACTCCTGATGATCCTGATCTTGAAGATCGATCTATGCCAGAGCGATCCCCCACATTGCGCGATAGATACGAGTGACAGAGTTGTTCTTGTAGGTGTGGCCGAATAATGGTCCTGGGCAGCTCAACCACTCACCATCTTGTGCGGTAACTAGATACATGCGCAGATAACGACCAGGCGTTCCGCCAATGTCATCATTAACGAAACCAGCGTCTCGCAAGACGAACTGGCTTTCACGAAAGGCCTGAATCTCGGCGACCAAGTTCAACTCCACGCTTGCAACAGGTTCATTGGTTTCATTGGTTTCGTTTACGCCAAGCCATTGTCGCCGGATAATCGTACCATCACGCGACTGAAGCAATAAGTTTTGCACGTCGTAACCATGCGCGCTACCCTCGATTAGACATGCCGCTGCATATTCGGAATGTGACGCTAAGTCATTCGTCAACTTAGCAAAGATTCTGTGGCGTACTGCTGACTGCGCGCCGCAACCCATGTAAAGATATCTGTTGCCACCACCTCTTGTGCAAAGTCACTCTCAGTGGCTAGTTGATAGGGCAAGTGTATGGTCATGCTGCTTCCGATTACGCCTGCGGTACAGCGCCTTTGATAAATGCCGCCAAATCCTGCTTTAATTGCGCCAGCGACGGTTGATGGATGTACATCATGTGTCCGGCCTCGTAATAGCGCATGGCGATGTTCGGCTGCAAGTCGGGATCGAGGCTGAGATGATTGAACGTGTATTCAGTGGCGAAGTAGGGCGTCGCCAAATCGTAATAGCCGTTGGCGACGAAGATCTTGAGGTAGGGATTGGCCGTGATCGCTTTGCGCAGCGTCTCGGAGACCTCCACGTAGCGATTCTCGTGTTGCGCAAAACTCCACTGTTCGTTGGCCTTGAAGTTCAAGACCTCGTAAGGTAAGTCGCTCTGGAAGTTGAGTTCGCGCCGCACGTAATCGTTGAAGGCCGCCGTATATGGTCCGATGATGTTCGCCATGCTGGGATCGTATTCGAACGTCTCGCCGCCGGCATCCCGATCGATGCCGGTGAAACGGCTGTCCAGCCGGCCGACCGTGCGGCGTTGATCGCGCAGCAGCTCCTTTGTGAAGCGCATGATCTCGATGCGCAGATTCACGCGATCGAGGTAATCGGCCGACAAGCCCGTGTAACGGACTAAGCGCTGCCGGATGACCGCGCGTTCCTCGGCGGTCAAGGCCGCGCCCTTCATTAAGGCCGTGGTGTATTCGCCCAGCGCAAAGGCTTCCACTTCGTCCAGTAAGGCGCGTAAATCTTTTTGTAACGGGGCCTCCAGCCGTTGATGATACCAGGCCGTCGCCGCGAAGGTGGGCAGGTAGAGAAGATGCGGTAGATCGTTGGCCGGATGAAAATCGGCCGTGCCAAAATCCAGGATGGACGAGACCAACATGATGCCGTTCAAGTACATGCCATGCCGATCCTGCAGGTAGCCGCTGAGGCCCGCCGCGCGCGTGGTGCCATAGCTCTCGCCGATTAAGAACTTGGGTGAGAGCCAGCGTTGATAGCGCGTGGTGTACAGGCGGATGAAATCGCCGACGGACTCGATGTCTTTCTTGAAGTTGAGAAACTCCTTGGCCTTCTCGCCGACGACGGCCCGGCTGTAGCCGGTGAGCACCGGATCGATGAAGACGAGATCGGTGGTGTCCAGGATCGAATGCGCATTATCCACCAGCCGATAGGGCGGTGGTGGCAAATTGCCGATATCGTCCATCCACACCCGGCGCGGTCCCAACGCTCCCAGATGCAGCCACACCGATGCCGAGCCTGGCCCGCCGTTGAACGAGAACGTCACCGGGCGCTGCGCCTGATCGTCGACGTCGTTACGGGTGTAAGCCACAAAGAACACGGACGCCTTGGGCTTTTCGCCCTCAGACTCGCCTGCCTTATCGCCTTTGTTTTCCGTCTCTTCTTTCAGGATTAGCGTACCGGTTGTGACAGTATACGAAATTTCTTTTTCGCCGATCAGCACCGTGTGTTGCACTTCGACGATTTGATCCTGCGGGGTGGGCTTGCTTTCCGCCGCCGGTTTTTCTTTTTGTTCTTCTGTTTTGTCTGACATGCTTGTCTCCTGGAACGAGTCGGGGCTGTGAGGCTGGGGCAGCTGGAGTAACGGCCCCTCAGTGATTTGAGTTGAGCGGTTGGGCCAGGTTGTCTTTGCGCAGGCGCAGCCATTCGGTTGAATCTTCCTGCCAGATGCGCTGATAGACTTCAAAGAACCGCGCCACTTGCTCGTCGCTGACTTCGTCGGTTTCCGCCAGGCCTGCCCGATAGAACTCAATTTGATTGCGCAGCGAATAGAATTGCAGCAGGGTGCCCTTCTGTTTCAACCACAGGTCGCGATATGCAAAGACGCTTTGCACGGCATTCACAATGGCAATCAGTGCGCCGCAGACCAACGCAAAGTTCTTGAGCAGGGTGGCTTGTTCAGGAACGGTGATGCCCAGGGCGATCGTAATCAGTGCGCCCAGACTGGCCGAGGCCAGATTGACCGTGTACGTACGGCGTTTGTTCTGATCCGCCTTCTTTTTGAATTTATCAATGGCGAGCTGAATCTGCTTTTCCAGATAATCTAACTGCTGGCGAGGTTGCATCTCACTGCGCTCCTGTTTCTGAAGGGATCGCGGTTGCCTCCGGCGCGAATAGCCGGGCGAAGCCGGGATAAGCCACCAGCGGGATCAATTCAAACCCGATCAGCTTCTCGCGCATCAGCGGCAAAGTCTCCAAGACAGATCGGGCCTCGTCCACATCGGCGCATTCCAGCACCAGCACGGCCTCGTAGCGATCGGCGCGGAAGTACAACTCGCGGATGATGCCGGCCTGATACAGCTCCCAGGCGCGCTGGGCTTCCTCCACCAATAGTGGTTTCGTGAATTGATCTTCGGTGACATTGGGTGGATCGTGTTCGATGGCGAGAATTTTCATCTTGAAGCTTTGCTCCTCATCCGGCGAGATTGAAAGGTCGATCGCATGATCGTGCCGCCGGGCAAAATCACGATCAACGAACCGGCTAGTGCCAGGGGCAGGGCCGTGACCAATAACAGCCATTCGGCTCCGGCCGGGCGATGGAACACAGACAGGCTGGGCAGCGCAGGAGCGTAATAGATCGGAATGGGCGATCCTTCAGGATAATTCTCCACCACGGCGTTCATCACCTCCAGCGGGCAGCCGAAGAAACGATCGAAAAAGCAGGTGTGCCGCTGCTGGATGTAGATCTGATCGCCAATCCGATACGTGTAGGTCAGATCGATATAATTCATCCAGCGCGCTCGCTGGATGCCGCTGGATTCCAGCACGGTGCCCGTTGTCGAGCCCCAGCCCGGGCTGGTTAAGAATTGCAGCGCTTCAAACAATAAGACCAAATCCAGAATGATGGCCGTCAAAGCGATCGTGACGAGAAAAATCTTGAGCAATCTGAGCATCGCGCGGCCTAAAAATTGCACGGCGAAACCAGTGGCGGATTTTGATCCGGCACGGTGTCCTGGAACTTCACAGCTTGTTGCCGCAACCCCTGCACTTTGGCCTCCGCTTCTTGCGGCGATAGGGCCTGACCACCCTCAAAGTATACCCAATCGACGTCCTCGACGTATTCGCGGATCTCAGCCGATTTGATCAGACCATCGCGGATGAACCACAGATTGAAGTTGATCGACATGGGTACTTCCGGATAGAACTTGCCGCCCTGCGTGGCGCGCAGCACTTCGTCCACGTAATACTTCACTTGTCCCGCGCCGACGTGCAGCACCAGGGTGTGCCAGCCGTCGTAACTACCAGCCACAGTATCGCTCGAAGCGTCCATCTGCCAATGGGGTTCGGGGCTAAAGGTTTCCCACGTCGTCAGATGCAGTGAAGTCGTGCTGCCCCAACCGCCGTTGGGTAGATATTCAAAATCGATCTCACTGTAGTCGGGATCCAGCGGCGCTTTGAGCGGGCTGATGAGGTAGAACGTCTGCACGATTTGATCGCCGGCGGGGCCGGAACTGGGCCGATCGGTGAAGCGCACCCGCGCGGCATACGTCCCTGCCAGGTATTTGCGGGCGTGGCAAAACTGCGTCTGGCGCGTCACGGTGCCATTCGTCGACGAGGTCATGCGCAGTAAGCGATTGCCAGCGCGATCGGCATCCTCTACAAAGCTCACGCTGTTCTTCGCCCACACGGCGTCCGGCACGCCGGGCCAGCCTGGTTCGGTGCGGATGATCCAGCCATGATTGATCAAGCTCTGCTGATCGGTATAAGTGAAATCATCGA
Source organism: Thermoflexales bacterium (assembly GCA_030834825.1). GTDB lineage: Bacteria > Chloroflexota > Anaerolineae > Fen-1058 > Fen-1058 > Fen-1058. The sequence goes on along the minus strand of JAUQXC010000935.1, from coordinate 581 downwards.
ATAACACCCCTGAGGCCGGCGCAGCAGCTGCGCTCGCCTCGGCGGATCTTTCTGCGGGCGCGGGAAGGGGTGTAGGCTCTGCGAGCGGCGGTGCACTGGCTTGGCAGGCAGCGCCGCCCAGGATCAGCACGCACCAGCAGACGCTAAGCGCCGCGCGATTCAGGCTATTTCTCATGCTCGGCAACATATTGTTCTCGTTGCAGGTTAAGTCTGTTCCAGATGTTTTGGGGAACCAGTGTGCGAACCGCAGCGCTCAAGTCCTCTGCCGCCGTGACTTGTGTTGGGAGCACGAAGGACGGAATAGCGATTTGCTGGCCGTGTGCGGTGACGTGCAGCGAGTCGTAGCTGCCACCCACCGGCGGATCTGTTTGGGCTTGCCAGCGTTGCGTGAACAATCCTTTATCGATCAAGAGTCGATAGAGTTGATCGAGCGCAGCCGTTGTGAGGACGAAGGGTTCTGTCCAGGTGGGTGGGTTGCTAAATGAATAATCGGGCACCATCACGATCTGCCCCTGACCAGCCGAATCGATCGTAATGGTGTATTCGTAATGATAGGGCGGCGGCAGGCTGCCTGCCTGCCA